>NZ_JAHWBL010000017.1:0-61648 GCF_029493445.1 Nocardioides sp. ChNu-99
AGAAGGAGACCGGTCACGAGCTGACCGTGCTCCGCCGGCAGTACGACGCCGTCCCCGACGGCTACACCCTCCTCGACACCGACCCGCTGGACCCCAGCGGTGTCCCGCTCCCGCCGGTGTACGCCACGCCGGAGCCGGCGGCCGAGCAGGAGAAGGGGTACAGCGACCGCAGCGTCGCCGACCTCAAGACCGAGATCGAGCGCCGCAACGCCGACCGGCCCGAGGACCAGCACATCGCGGTCGACGGCAAGGGCCTCAAGCCCGACCTCGTCGCCGCGCTCGAGAACGACGACAACGGGAAGGACGGCGCCTGAGATGGTCACCCCCCTCAAGCCGAAGCAGCGGCGCGCGCTCACGATGGACTCCTGGGGGTTCGCCCCCGCCATCGCGAACATCAAGACGCCGACCCTCGCGGAGCTCACCGCGATCACCGGCCTCAACATCACCTGCCACCTGTTCCGCGACCAGGAGGGCATCAACGGCGCCACCGCGCGCGTGACCCTCCCCGCGCGGCTCTGCGAGGCCGACGACTACGAGGTCAACGGCTCCACGACCTACTCGATGTCCGACCTCGTGTCGGCCTGGGAGCCGCAGGCCGCGGCCGGGTCGGACGGCAAGAAGGCGTGGGAGACGCTGCAGGACCAGCTCCTCGGGTTCCTGTGGCGCCGCCAGGACGTCACGATCACCACCGACCTCACGGCCGGCCAGTTCGTCGACGTCGTGCCGGTGCAGCTGGGCACGAAGATCCCCGGCAAGACCGCCACCGACGCCGCCGGCGTGTACGCGTTCACGCAGCCCGTGTCGATCGTGTCGGCGCCCGCGTTCAACGTGCCGATCCTGCCCACCGCCTGACCCGACGGGCCCAGGCCCACCATGCGCCCGCCGCCGGCTTCTGCCGGGTTGCCGGCGGCGGGTACCAACCCGGCACCACCCGGCCAGGAGAGACCATGTCCCGCATCAAGCCCCGCACCGACACCCACGTCATCCTCGACGGCGACGTCTGGGAGCAGCTGGACGAGCTGCGCGCCAAGGCCGAGCAGGCCGAGGCCATCGCCGAGGTCCAGAACAAGAACGGCGCCAGCGTCCCCGCCGACGAGGCCGTCGATCCCCTCGCCGCGTGGGAGGCGTACGCCGACGCCCTCGAGGCCGCCAAGGCGGACGGAACGAAGGTCGTGCTGAACGACATCGGCTCCGGTAGGTGGCGCGACCTCGTCGCCAAGTACCCGCCCCGCGACGGCAACCGCCGCGACCAGCAGCTCGGCTACGACACCGACCGGTTCCCCGCCGCGCTGCTGGGCTACGTCGACCACGACGCCGACCGTCGGACCATCGCCGAGCCGGCGATGTCTGAGAGCGAGCTCAAGGCGTTCCTCCGCGACATCCCGGACAGCGACCTCGAGCAGATGTACGTCATCGCCACCGGACTCAACCGGGCCCAGGCCGCCGACCCAAAAGACGTGCGGTCCTTGATCGCTCACCGCTCCTCGAGCGAGACCTAGAGCTCGCCGAGGCCCTCGGCCGCACCGCCGAGGAGTGGTACGCGCTCACCGACGACGAGCGCGGCTGGTGGGAAGCCCGCTGGGAGAAGAAGCGCGACACCTGCCCCCGCTGCGGGCAGCCCCGCAGCAAGTGCTCCGACCCGAATGTGGAGTGGTTCGCGCAGCGCACGATCTGCTACGCCACCCGGGAGCGGGAAGCCACCGAGGCGCTCTACGCCCAGCTGCACAAGGACGCGCCCTACCACGACGGCACCGAGGAGTCGTGGGCCAAGGACCGCTCTCCGGACCACCCGTTCCACTACAGCGACGGCGTCACCATCTGGATCGCCGACGAGGACGTCAACCCCGACGACCGGTTCCTCACCCCGCCAGGCGTCGACACGGGGGGCTAGCCCCGTGGCGGCAGACCCGCCAACGTCTCAGGTCCCCGCGCCCCTCGGGGGCGCACCGCCATTGCGATCACGATCATTCCCAGCGGCACCAGGGCCCCCGCTGCGAAGGTCACCAGCGACCACACCTCCCGGTCGGCCAGCGACTCATCGCACTCCAGGTGCGCCTCGGTCAGCATCTGGGCTTCCCGTAGTAGGCCGTCGGCGTTGGTCGCGTTGCCGGAGCGCTGCTCTGCGTCAGCGCGCCCAACTAGCGACACGGCGTACCTGGAGTCCGACGAGTCGAAGGCCGGCGAGATCCAGGTGCCGCAGTCGTACCCACGTGAGTCGCTCGGGAGCAAGGTGAGCAGCGCCGCGCCCGAGAACAGCAGCAAAGCGATACCGACCGCGACCCCCACTACAACGCGCATGCAACGACCCTACGACGCCTCGACGCCACCGGTGGCTGCGTCGGAAAAACGGAGCCAAGGGGGCAGGAGACGTGGCAACTCGTCGTGAGCGGATCGTTCTCGAGGTCGAGGACCGGGGTAGCGGGCCCCTTGCGCGGATCGCGGCGCAGGCGGCCGCGACGGACCGGGCGCTGGAGGCTCTCAACCGCCGCTCCGCCCAGCAGGCTGCCGAGTCGGACCGCCAGACGCAGTCGCTGCAGGACCTCAACCAGCACCTCGCTGCCCACACCGGCCTGCTCGGACAGAACACGAGCCAGGCGGACCGCAACGCCCTGTCGCTGCAGTCGCTGAACCAGCAGCTGACCTCGCACAACGGCTTGCTGAACCAGCAGAACCAGGTGCTCAGCAACTCGAACCAGCAGCTCGTTGTCTCGAACCGGAGCACCCAGACGCTGGGCAACGAGTTCGACCGCGCCTCCGGGCGTGTGCGTCTGCTGCTCGACGCGCTGTTCCTGGTCGGCCCCGCCGCTGCACCCATCGGAGCAGTCGCCGTCCCGGCTCTCACGGGGCTGGCCGCGCAGGCGGGCATCGCGGTCGCCGCGGTCGGCACCATCGCCGTCGCGTTCCAGGGCGTCGGCGACGCTGTGAAGGCGGTCAACGAGTACGCGCTCGACCCGACCGGCGACAACCTCGTCAAGATGCACGACGAGCTGTCGAAGCTCTCTCCGGAGGCGAGCCGGTTCGCGGGCACCATCGGGCTGCTCCGTGACCAGATCGGCGGCATGCGCTCCGCTGCAGCAGGCGGCTTTTTCCCCCAGTTCACCGACGAGCTCACCGAGCTCGACCCCCTGCTCGCACGGGTGCAGACCTTGCTCTACGGCATCGCCCAGGCGGCTGGCGTCGAGGTCGCCGACGGGATCGACAGCCTCAACAGCGACCGGTGGTTCGAGTTCTTCGACTTCCTCGAGCGCGAGGCCGGACCGACCCTTAGCGACGTCGCCTCCATCGCGGGCGATGTCACCCACGGCTTCGCCAACATGTGGATGGCGTTTCAGCCCCTCAACCGCGACTTCGGTGACTGGCTCGCGGAGCAGGCCGACGACTTCGACCGGTGGTCCTCCGAGCTCGAGGACTCCCAGGGGTTCCAGGACTTCGCCGAGTACGTTCGCGACAACGGCCCCCGTGTGGCCGAGACCGCCGCCGCGATCGCCGGGGCCATCACCGATCTCGTGGTGGCCATAGCCCCTCTCGGTGGCCCGGTGCTCGAGATCGTTGAGGCCCTGGCCAAGGCGTTCTCGGCCGTCGCCGACAGCGACGTCGGTACCCCGCTGATCGCGACGGCGGCGGCCATGACGCTGCTGGCGCGGGCGACCCGCGGCACCCAGGCCGTGATGGGTAGCCAGTTCGTCGGCACCCTTCGCCAGACGGGGTCCGGACTCCGCAACCTGCGCTCGGACTACCAGGCCGCTGCAGCCAGCGGCGGCATCTGGGCTCGCCAGATGGGCCCGCTGACCCAGCAGATGGCGGCCCAGCGCACCCAGGCCGAGCGGCTGCGCGGCACGCTGGGGAAGCTCGCCGTCGGGGGCGCCGCCCTCGGCGGCATCGCCGTTGCCGCGACCGGTGCCGCTGACGGGTTGGGCATCACGAACACCGTCAGCCTCGGCCTCATGGGTCTGATGGCCGGCCCGTTCGGCGGCGCGGTGGGCGCCAGTGTCGGCGCCCTGCTCGATCTGTCCGCAGCGTCTGACGCCGCGGCTCAGCACCAGGCCGATCTCGCGCAGTTCGCCGAGGCCGTCCGGTCCACGCTGAACAAGCAGACCGGTGCCGCTACCGAGTCCACCCGCAACACGGTCCAGCAGCGCATCGCTGCTGAGGGGCTCACGGACGCGGCGCGTGAGCAGGGCCTGACGATGAACGACCTCACCGATGCCGTCATGGGCAGTGAGGCGGCCGTCGCCTCGCTGAAGGCCACGGTCGCCGGCGGCACGTTCGAGCTGTACGACGCTTTCAGCGGTGAGGTCCGTGAGCAGCAGCTCACCGACGAGGCGCGGGCGGCCAAGGATCTACTCGACCAGATCGAGGAGTTGCGGGGCGGGTACAACCGGGCTCAGCTGGACCAGCAGGCCATCATCGACGCCACTGGCATCGCCGCAGACCGCTTCGACGACGCAGCGGCCGCGGTTGAGAGGCTCTCGACGGCTTGGGCGGCGTGGACGGACCAGTTGGATGCCGTTGACGCGGTGGTCGCGTACGAGCAAGCGCTGGATGGGCTCCAGGAGTCCATCGCAACCAATGGCCTGACGCTCGACGAGAACACCGCTGCGGGTCAGGCGAACCTGACGCAGCTCACGGCCATCGGCCGGGCGACCCAGGAGCTCGTCGACTCACTACCGCCCGCTGAGAAGGCAGCTGGACTGCAGCAGGCTCGCACCGAGCTCTACGGGATCGCTCGTGAGATGGGCGCAGCCCCGGCGATTGCCGAGGAGTGGGCTCGGGTCGCCGGCCTCTCCGCGTCGCAGGTGGGTACTCAGCTGCAGGCGACGCGCACCCAGTCGGCGCTACTCCTGGACTCCTTCAACAACTTGCCCCCCGCCGTCCAGACGTACATCCGCATCAACGGTGTGCCGCAGACCGTGGAGGCAGCCGAGGCCGTCGCCGACCGGTACAACCTCCTCGAGGGAGACCGGCAGACCCTTCTCATCCTCCAGAAGGGCGCAGCGGAGAGCGGCGTGCGGCGGTGGATCGACCTCATCCGGAGCCTCCCCCCGCGGACCTACCACGACATCATCACCCGCTACCGCACCGAGGGTGTGGCGGTCAGCCGCAGCAACACGAAGGTCTACCAGACGGCACCGGGCGGGGCCCGGTTCGAGGCCGACGGCGGCATCCTCTCCCGGGTCGGACGGACGCACACCGCGGTTGCCTTCGCGGCTGGCGGCTTCGGAGACCACGCCGACGGGCACTTGCCCGAGTTGACCCGGCCGGGCGGCCAGATGCGGATCTGGTCCGAGCCCGAGACCAAGGGCGAGGCGTACATCCCGCTGGCCGACGACTGGCGCCGCGGGCGGGCTGAGTCGATCCTCGGCCAGGTCGCGGACATCTTCGGGGGTCGGTTCGAGAAGTACGCCGACGGCGGCCTCCGCGCCGCCGAGCGCGCCGTCCCGTGGAGCGGCGGCCCAGGCTCCACGACCACGACGGTCGTCGCCGCGCCGACGGGGCACGGGGCCAGCGCCAACGAGATCCAGCGCGCGGTGCGCGACGGCATCGCCGAAGGGAACAAGCAGGTGGCCAAGGAGATCAACGAGGCGGTGCGCCGCGGCTTCAAGGACCAGGCGATGGACGACTGGGCACGCGACCGAGTGGGGGTGTGACGGGTGCCTGACCGGTGGCCCCTCGTGCAGTACCTCGCTTCGGCCGACCCCGGGGCCCGGGTGATGTTCTCGTTCAACCAGGAGACGTTCGAGGTCGCGTCGACCGAGACGTACCCCGCGGCGAACGGGTGGGACTTCGGGTCGCCCGAGCTCACCGGTCCGGCCGACGCGGCCGGTCGTGCATGGGGAGGGCGGGTGCTGCGATTCCCGCTCGTCATCCACGGGCCGTCGTTCCGCACCCAGCAGGTCCTCTCCGAGGTCGCCCGGCACGTGCTGCGGCCCGGGGTGCTCATGTTCCGACTCTCACCGTCCGCTGAGCCGATCTTCTACCGCACCTTCGTCGGGTCGCCCGGGTCGCTCGACATGTCCCGGGTGTACGCCGACCCGACCCGCAAGGCCACATGGTTCCTCGACGTGCAGATCCCGGTCGCGCCGTTCGCCGAGGGGGAGAGGATCACGACCACGCTGCCGCTGCTCGGCAACGACCCCCACGACGGCGGCTGCACGGTGACGCTCCCCTCGGCGCTCGGTGACGTGCCGGCGCCGCTGACCGTGTCGCTGCGCTCTGCGAGCGGTCTGCTCGGGGTGCGCCGCCTGATGCTGCACATGGTCGCCTCGACCCGGGAGCGGGCCGCGGCGCCGGTGTGGTGGGACCTCGCGAACCTGAACCAGGGGGGCTCGTCCGGGTGGGCCGGCCCAGTGACTGCGGACCCGGCGTGGCCGGGGTCGGGGTACCGGGCTACCCCGCTCGAGGCGGCCCAGCGGACGTCGGGGAAGTGGCTGGGCATCGAGGGTCGTGCGCCGACTCGTGGGGTGGTGAAGGCGGGCCGCTACCAGATGCTCGGCCGGATGGGCACCGTGGAGTCGACCGCGTACTTCGACGCTGCCAACGACTTCCGGCTGCGGACGAAGCGGGTGCGGGTAGGGCCGCACAACTCGGCGCCGCCCGACGGGTTCGCGACGTGGGCGGCTCTGGCCGACCTGACCTGGCCGGCGGGGGTGGACACCTCGAGCCTCACGGTCGATGACGTCGTGTCGGGCTACGACGCCAGCGTCTACGCCTGGCGTGGGGTCGGGACCGCGCGGTTCGGGGGGATGCTCGCGCTGCCCCTCGACGGGCCGGGAATCCGGTCCTCCTCGATGCTGCTGGCCCACCCCGGGTCCGGGGTGGGCGTCGACCAGCGCCTCGTGGTCGACGGCGCCGCCGAGACGCTGATGGTGCGTGGGGCCGACGGGTCCGCGATGGGCCTGTCCGAGCAGGACATCCCCCGAGGCGAGTTCCCCGTCATCACCCCCGGATCGGTCAACCAGCTGACCGTCCTGTTGCAGACCGCGATGTCCGGGTGGCCCGACTCGGCGGAGGCGCAGACCGAGGTCGAGATCTCGTACCGGCCGCGGTACCTGTGGCTGCCGTCCACGGCCCTCGACCCCGGCGCCTCGTGAACGCACAGGGCAACGGCCTGCAGGGCACGTCGACGAGCGGAGGAGGTGGGCGCCGGTGAGTCGAGTCGGTGTCGTGATCGACGACGGGCAGACCCGCCGAGTCGTGACCCAGGCCGCCTCGCGGCTGTCGTTCTCCACCGTGGCGCCCGGCGGGTTCCAGCGGGCGTCCATGACCCTCGCCCTCCCGCGGGACGCGTTCACCGACCTCGGGCCGGCCGACCGGATCTACATCACCCACCCCCGCACCGGAGAGACCCTGTGGGAGGGATGGACCGAGGCCCCCGGGCCGCTCGACGGCCGCAACGGACAGTCGTGGCAGCTCACCGCCGCCGGGAACGCCGCGCTGGCCAGCGACAAGGCCACCGCCTGGGTGGGGATCGACACCGAGCTCGGTGCGTGGGTCCGCGACGGGTCCCGGTCCGTCCCAGCCGGCGCGATGGCCTCGATCGAGCCCGTCCCCACCGGCGGCGCCGAAGGTCTGCTCGTCGGCTTCAACCAGGGCGAGGAGATCGACGGCGCCGGCATCCAGGCCGCGATGGCGTACCGGCGCCTCGGGGACGCTCGCCAGGAGTTCGCGTCGATCGTGATGACGTTGAAGTCGGGGAAGTACGACACCGGGTACCGCACCCAGCTGGTGTGGACCCCTCCCGACGGAGCAGCGCACATCGGGTCAGCGGACGAGATCAACACGACGTGGATCCAGCAGGTCCGCGTCGCCGGCGCGGGGGAGGGCCACCCGCCGCTCGGTGTCGAGACCATCGCGCTGCGCCTGGTGCGCACCAACGGCGACGCGGTCGTGCCCGACGGCAAGACGTGGTCGTTCTTCACGAACATCGCTGTGACCGGCATCCGCCTCGACCGGTACGGCAACCGGGTCCCTCCCACGGCCTACACCTCACCCAGCTACGTCCTCGCCCACGAGGTCGCCGCCGACATCGTCGGGCGCCTCCTGCCGCTGTGCAGCGGCGACCTGGCCTACATCGAAGCGCCGGCCGACCCGTACCACATCGACCAGATGGTGTTCACCGACGCCGTCACCGCGCGCGACGAGTACGAGCAGCTCATGGCGGTCGAGCCGGACATGATCTGGATGATCCTCGAGACCGTGCCCGGACGGGGGATCCGCTCGGAATGGCGGTCGTGGGGCTCCACCCACCGCTACGCCCTCTCCACCGCCGCCGACAGCGTCGAGCTCACCGGCGGCGACGTCGAGCTGTGCAACGAGATCGTCGTCGAGTGGACCGACACCCTCGGCCGGACCCAGTCGCGGCGCGTCACCACCTCCGTCCCCGCGCTCGACGAGGCGAAGCGGATCAAGTCGGCGCCCACCATCTCCCTGCGGGCCGGCATGGGGTCCGCGGCCAACGCCGAACGAGCCGGTCAGCTGCGTCTCGCCCTGCTCAACACCCCCACGCCGTCCGGAACTGCCCGCGTGCGCCGGAAGGTCGTGGACCGCCACACCGGCACCCTCATCGACCCCTGCGAGATGAAGCCCGGCTACACCGCCCGGATCCGCGAGAAGGGAGACGTCGTGCGCATCACCGAGGCCGACTACGACGACGACGGCGAGACGATGGGCCTCACGCTCGGCACGCCCGCCAGCCGGCGCCAGCAGCAGGACCTTGCACGCCTCACGGGCATGAGCGGGGGGCGCTGATGACGGCCGAACGTGACTCCCCATCGCGGCGGGGCGACGAGCCCCTCAACCGGCTCGAGCGCCAGGTCGAGACCCTCGCGGCTGAGCACGAGCTCGCGACCGCGCAGGCCACGTGGGAGAACACGAACCGGATCGGGCTGCTGTGGGTACACGCCGGCATCGGCGCGCTCGCCGGGGTCCTGATCTTGTCGGCTGGGACCGCCACCTCGCTGGAGCGCATCTTCGGGCCAGCCGCGGCGCCGCTCACCGGCTGGGTGCCCCTGATCGGCGGGCTGCTCCTCGCCGACGGGCTCCGCTCCAAGCCCCGGTCCGTGCCGCTCGAGGTCGTCGGCCTGTTCCTGCTCCTCGGTTGGGACCTCGCCCTGACGGCAGGGTTCCTCATCGCCTACTTCACCGCGCTCGGGCTGCCCACGAGCCGTCCGTACCCCGTCGCGGTGTACGGCGGCCTCGCCGCCCTGATCTGCGTCCACCTCTGGACACTCCGCAAGGTGCTGCGCGTGCGCCGCGAGCACGACCGACGACACGGAGGCGCCTGATGCCCATGTGGTTGCAGATCACGACCGGCGTCGTCAGCGCCCTCGGCCTCTTCGCCGGCGGTGTCCTGGCTTGGGTGAAGTTCGGGAAGGTCGAGCACCCGGCGTCCCAGGCCCAGACCGCGCACCTGCGCGCCGAGACGGAGAACATCACCGTGACGACGCTGCGCGAGACGCTGCAGGAGGTCCGCGAACTGTCGGAGTCCCGCAAGACCGACATCACCGACCTCCGCCAGCAGCTGCGCGACCAGGCCGAGGCCCACGCCCGCGAGCTGCGCGAGCAGGACGAGAAGCACGCCCGGGAGCTCGCGGCCGTGACCGCCGAGATGCTCGCCCAGATCAACGACCTCCGCCGCCGCCTCGACGGCACCCCGACAGCCCCACCGGCCTCGGTCCCGTCGAGCCGGCTCATCGAGAGTGAGGACTGACCATGGCCGGACTCGCCGACCTCGCCAACCGATCACCCGCCATCGGCTACGCCTGCCGTGGCTTCGCGTACGCAGGCACTACGTGGCGGGTGGGACCGGTCATCAACGTCCGAGACGACGCGGGCGGCCTGGTCGACCTCACCGCGCCGGGGATCGTGTTCGAGGGCGGCGTGATCGACCCCGCCGACCCCGACGGGAACACATACCTCGTGCCCCTCAACGTGACCGCCGGCGTGGGGGAGTTCGAGGCCGTCGCCGCGGCAGAGCAGACCGATATCCCGCCGGGCGTCTACCCGTGGCGCCTGCTCATCAAGGACACCACCGCGAATCCCGTGATCGTCGTCGTCGCCTGGGGCGGCCTGCTCTGCTCCGTCACCGTCGAGACCCCCTGAGGAGCCAGCTCATGCGCTTGGAGATCACCACAGTCGTCGGGACCATCGACCTCGGCGTCATCAGCGGTCAGAAGGGGGACAAGGGCGAGCCCGGCCCGGGGGCCGATGTCACAGGCGCCCAGATCGAAGCTGCGCGGGTTGCAGCCCAGGCCGCGGCCCTCGAAGCGGCCGAGCGGGTTGCAGGCGTCGTTCCTGCTGCCCAGCAGGCAGCCCGCGACACGTTGATCGAGCATCCCGAGGTTGTTCAGGAGGCCGCGACCGCTGCGGCGCAGAAGGCGCTTGAGGGCGAGGGGCTCCTGACCCGGGAGGACGCCCCCGATCTGGCCGACGGCGAGCTCGGCATCAAACTCGACGGCGACGAGGTCTACGGCATGCGGTGGAAGCGCGACGGGTCCGGCGCGCAGTTCGCCGGCGGCACCTACGAGCAGCTCGACGCCGACGACGAGTGGGCGTGGAAGGTCTCGTTCGCCGACCCCGACGGGCGGCGCCGCATCGGCATGGGCATCCGCAAGGACGGCACCCGCTACCCCGACTTCGACCAGCTGATGGCCGACGTCGCCCGCACCACCCCGGTCGTGCGCTGGGGCGACTCCCTCACCCAGGACTCCGAGCCCACCGAGACCGACCTCGAGGCGCTGCTGGACCGACCGGTGCTGACCTTCGGGTGGGGCGGCCGCACCCCCGCGCAGGTCGCGGCACGCCAGGGCGGTGCGCCGGCGCTCGTCACCGCGGTCACCGGCAACACCATCCCCGCCGCCGGGTCGGTCACGATGACCCTCGACCGGCTGCCCGGCATCATCGCCACTCTCAGCGTCGAGGGCGAGGTCCTCGGCGTGCGCGGCACCATGCTCATCACCGGCACCAGCGGCGAGACTGCGCAGGCCACCTTCACCCGCACGACTCCTGGCCTGCCCGTCCCGGTGCCGCTGAACACCGCTGGCACCGTGGTCATCCCCACCGCCTTCCAGACCGGCGAGCGCTACCGCGACTGCTGGCCGATCATCGGCTGCGGCCGCAACGGCGCCAACGTCACGAGCAACCACGCCCCGACCGTGACCGCGATCCGCGCGATGCTCGACTACGCCGGCCCCATCGCACGGCGCCACGCGCTCGTGTGGGACGTCCCCCCGGACGCCACCGAGCCCTACGCCAGCGCCGCCCGGGCACCGATCGACGCGCTCAACACCCTCATCCGCGAGGCGTTCCCCACCGTCTACGTGCCGGTCTACGCCATGCTCCGCAGCGCCGAGCTGATGACCTCAATCGGGGTCAACCCCACCGCCCAGGACACCACCGACATCGCCAACGGCGTCACCCCCACCAGCCTGCGCCGCGACTCGCTGCACCTGAACGAGTCCGGCTACAAGGCGCTGAACCGCATCGTCCACCGCACCTACCTCTCGAAGGGCTGGGCCACCGCATGACCGGAGTCGGCATCATCGTTCCCCGCGCCACCGTCGGGCCCGGCCCGATCGACCCCCCGCCGCTGCACAGCGCCGGCGTCACCGACTACCAGCGCCGCTTCGTGGCCGAACGCCTCGACGACGGCGCCCTCACCTCCTGGCCCGACATCGGATCCGTCGGCCGTGCCCTGACCAAGACCGCCGACGCCGGCACCGCCGTCGTCACCACCGAGGCCGGTCGCACGTTCGTGCGGCTGACGTACACCACGGCGCAGGCGTCGCTGAAGGATGCGGGCGTGGCCGCCCACAAGACGATGGCGGCCGTCGTTCGGCTGGGCGGGGCGGTGAACGCGGGACTCGACGGCGTCCAGGCATCCGGTGCCCGACTGCAGCGGGTGGGCAGTCAGTTCGCCCTCACCGGCCTCACGACCGGCAACCACATCGCCACACCCTTCGTCGCAGGCTTCGTCTTCGTGCTGTTCGAGGTCACCGGCACCGGTACCGGGGGCCTCGTGCGCATCAACGCCACCGAGACCACCACCGTCGCAGGAGGCGGCACGTGGACGCCCAGCGCGGCCCCCGACTTCTTCGCTCGAGCGAGCTCGGCAGCCGGGCCCGTCGACTACGCCGAGCTGCTCGCCTGGGACCGCGTGCTCGACGCCACCGAGCGCACCGCGGTCTACACCGCGATGAAAGCCCACTACGGCGAGATTGCCTGACGCCCCGGTCTCGTCAGTTCGAGTCCGGCCGCACGCCCCGTGAAATGACGTCGCCTACGGCACGTGCGCGCCACACGACACCGAGGTCGCTCTCGTTGTTGATGCGGCCGGAGTAGACGCCGAGGAACCGCGTGATCGGGCCTCCGCCCATGATCATGGCCGTCGCGGTCGGTACCGCGTTGACGCCCGTCGAGTGGAACAGCACCGGAGACCCCGACTGCCCGGGCCGGGTGCGTGCGTCGATCAGGAACGCAGGCAGGTCGTTGAGGTCGAAGCCGTACTCCGACGCCACGGAGCCCCTGGTCCAAACGGCAAGGGCTCCACCCGATGTGATCCCGAACGGGAAGCCGACCACGTGGACGTCGGTGGTGACCTGGATCAGCACCTCGGGATCGCCGGGTTCCAGGCTGTGCGGAAAGAACATGAGGTTCGGGTCGGAAGCGATCTGCAGAGCCACAACGTCGACGGCCCGGCCGAACTGCGCGTGCTCCAGCCACAACGGCCGGCCCTCGGCGTCGTAGAGCGGGTAGTCCGTGAACTGCCAGGCGCCGAGATGCCCGGCCACGTTGTGGGCGACCTGGACTGTGTCCGGCACTGCGGCGGTCGGACTCATCGGCTCGTTGGTGTCGCTACGACGCCCGGCGAGGTTGTGGCGGTTCGTCACCAACCAGTGCGCCCCGTCGCGGTGCACCATGAACGCCGTGCCGATGGACAACACCTGCCCGCGCACAAACATCCTGATCAGCAGCGACTGCACCGATGGCAGCTCGATCCCCGTCGACATAGCGCAGAACCTAGCCCGCCCCGCACCTCGCCCGGCGGGCTTTCGCCGCATGCAGACGCACCCGCGCCCCCGCAGCACCACCCACGCCAGGCCACGGTCACGCGAACACCACACGCGGCGGCCCTGACGGCCCCTGAGTCTCGACGAGCACCGGCGGCCACATGTCCCCGTCGTAGAGGGCGACGCACCGCAGACGGACGCTGCGCCCCCGCCAAGCACCCAGCGGCCAGGCCCAGAAGACCATGCGGGTGCCGGCCTCAGCGGGGCCGAGCCGCAGGGGGCCGGTGTGGCCCATCGTCGAGGGCAGCTCGACGTTGGAGATCCACTGGGCCGCGTTCATCCCGGGCTCATCCGCGTCAACCACCAGCTCGACGACGAGCTCATCCAGGTCGCGGTGTGCGGTAACCCACATCTTCGCGCGCCCAGTCTCGCCGTGCCGTCCCCCGTCGTGGCCCAGGGTCAGAACAGGAGCCCTGGCGAGCAACGCGGCCTGCTCCTCCAGCTCACGCATCCGCCGTGCCTCGTGGGCTGAGTCGCGCGCCGCGGCGGCCGACTGCTGAGCCGCCGTGGCGCTGCGGTTGCTCGCCCGCAGCGCCAACACGGCGACGGCCCCGGCAACGCCCGACAGGAGCAGCCCGCCACCTGCAATCCAGGTCTCGACGTCCACTGCGCTCGTCCTAGGCCGCGCTCAGAGGTACGGCGTCCACGAGTCGAGGGCTTCCTCGAGGTCGAGGTAGGCGACGTACAGCTCGCCGAGCGTCTGGTTGCAGCGGGTGGAGGTCGCGGGCAGCTCGAGCGGGGGACCGCAGTCCGGCTCGAGGTCCGCGGTGGAGATCTCGCGCAGGACGGCTTCCGTCTCGCTCACGAGGTCCTCCATCGACTCGGGCGGGGTGAGCGCCTCCATCTCGTACAGCGCGTCCCCCGACGTCGAGTTCAGGACGATCTCGCGCATGTAGCAGGACTTCGCTTCGAGGTCGACGGCCGGGTCGGTGTTGCGGTACGCCGTGGTCCACAGCAGACGGCAGCCCGAGGCGGTGTCGATCACCGCGCGCCAGTCGCTCTGTCCGCCCGCGATGATCGACGCGAGCTGTTCAGGCGTGGCGGTCTCGACCTCGTCCGTTGTCTCCTGCTCCTGCGGGCTCGCTGACGCGCTCGGCGTGCTGTCCGCCTCGCCGCCGTCGCTCGATTCGCCGCTGCACCCCGCCACGAGAGCGGCCGCCACGACGAGCCCCTGAGCCTTCGTCACCCACTTCACCGCTGAACCGTAGCCCGCCCGCAGGTCCGCGCGGCGGGCTTCGTCGTATCCGCCCACCCCCACCAGGAGGCACCCATGGCGCTCACCGCGCTCCCCGCCGATCTTCCTGCCCGGCTCACCGCCGCCGGGTGCGAGGTCGCCCTCGTCGGCAACTGGCGCCGGAACAAGCGCCTCGGCGCCTTCCGCCCCGTCGGCGTCCTCTGGCACCACACGGGCGGCGAGGACGACGGCGCGGCGTACGCGCGCTGGCTCGCCCACACCGGCCGCCCCGAGAACGACCTCCCCGCACCCCTGTGCCAGCTCTCGATCGGCCGCGACGGCACCGTCTACGTCCTCGCTGCCGGCCGCGCGAACCACGGCGGCAAGGCGCGGGCGTCCGGGACCGTGGCCGCTGGCGACGCCAACACCCTGTACGTGGGGGTGGAGTGTCACAACACGGGCTCCGAGGGCTGGTCTGCGGCGCAGCACGCCGCGATGGTCAAGGTGGGCGTCGTCCTCGCCCGCGTGCTCGGGACGAGCGCCGCGGCGCAGCGCGGGCACCGCGAGACCTCGGTGACCGGGAAGTGGGATCCGGGCAAGCTCGACCTCGACGCCTTCCGTGCCGCCGTCGCGCGCCAGCTGACGGCCGCGCCGGCGCGACCCGCGACCCTCGGCCCGCTCGCGAAGATCGGCGTCGACCGCTGGCTCGCCGCGGAGGAGACGGCCGAGGCGCGCCCCACCGCGGCGAACAAGGCAAAGGTCGCGGTGCTCCGCGCGCCCCTAACCGTCGCGCAGCTCGACGCCGCGTACACGTGGAAGGCCGAGCAGAAGGCCGCCGCCGCACGCCGCGGCGAGAACGACACCGTCGACGGCCGCGAGCGGCAGCTCGGCTACATCCGGTCGCTCAAGATCCGGAAGGGCGCCTGATGGGCGGCCAGCACCGGGCCAGCGACCCGACCCAGGTCCGCCGGCCCTGGCGCGCGACGGCGCGCACCGCGCTGCAGACCACGCTCGCCGTCGTGCCGGTGCTCGGGTTTGTAGTTCCCGAGATCGTGAGCATCGTGCTCGAGGAGGCTGGCGAGTCCATGCCCGCGGGCGTCCGCGCTGTGCTGCTCGCAGCGTCGGCCGTCATCGTTGGGGTCGCCTCGGCCGCAGCGCGCATCATGGCGATCCCGCAGGTCGAGCGGTTCCTGGTCCGGCACAAGCTGGTGCGCGCGCTCGCGGCGAACCCGTCGCCGCGCCAGGGCGCCCCGTCGTGAGCGGGCCGCGGCCGGGTGCGTGCGGCGAGCGCGGCCCCCGCGCGGCGCACTGCACGGACTACCCGGGCCACCGGTACTCCTGCTACGACGCCGGCGAGGACGTCTCGTTCAACGACGGGCAGTGGCGTGACGGCTGGTACGACGAGGCCGGCCACACGTGCGACGACCCCGCCTGCGAGAACATCGCGCCCATCCCAGACGACGACGGCTGAGCCGCCGCGCCGACCGCGCCCCCGTCATCCCCTCACGCAGGGGGTGGCGGGGGCCCTTCGTCGTTGTCGGCGCCGTCGAGCCGCGTGAGCGCCTCCCTCTTGGCTGCCTCTCGTCGCCTCGCAGCCGCGGCATCGCGCTCAGGGGTCGACTTCATCACCAGGACGTGGACGAGCACCTCGCCCCCACCGAGGCCGACAGCAAGGGTCTGCACCTTCCAGCTGAGCCGGCGGCCGGCGGCCCTGCCTGCGGCGCGGACGGCCTCCACCCGCGTGGGGTCGTCGGCCGGCACCACGGCTCGGTACTCGTGGTCCTGCTGCAGCGCCGCGACGACCTCGGCCACGAGTTCCAGATGGGCAGCCTCTGTCACTGGATGATCCACCTCTCGCGGGCCTTCCACGGCCCCCTCTTGCGTCGACCTTCTAGCGTTGCTCCGCTGGGCTCGCCCCGCTGTTCCTCTGCTGCAGCGGGTCGCGTTGAGGGGCCCGGGCCGCGAGCCTCTGCTCGACCCGCGGCCCGGGCCTACAGCACTGGTGCCCGGGCTGCACCGTCCTCATGCGGCCCGCGCCAGCTCCTGCTAGTCCCGGTCGAGCCAGTAGACGAAGTGCCCGTCCGGGATCTGCGACCGCGCGTCGTCGCGCGCCTCGGCGTACGTCTCGGCGGTCGCAGTGACGCGGGCGGACTCCACGTCGCGGTCGGGGTAGCGCTCCGGGCCGTGGGCCATCGTGACGGTGACGGGCATGCCGCGAGGTTAAGCGCCAGCCTTCATCTTCGCGGAGTTAAGCCCTGGGGTTCAGTCAGTGGCGCTGTCAGTGGTTGGCGACGTAGTCCTCGAGTGCGCGGCGGATGATCTCGGAGGACCGGACACCCTCCCGGTCGGCGAGCTCGTTCACCGCGACCTGCAGCTCGGGTGTGATCCGGGCGCTCACCTGGGGCGAGTGGGTGCCCGGGCCGGTCAGGGAGGGCCGGCCGCGCTTGCGGGTGGCTGCGGCGCGGTCGGCGACCGCCTTGCCGTATGCCTCGGCGGCGGTCTCGTCGAGCACGGTGCCGTCGGGGAGGGTGATGGGCTCCTCGTCGAGGTCGACCTCGACGGCGACGGTGTCAGGGGTGATGCGGTTGCTGGTCATGCGGGTTACCTCCAGGGCGTGTGAGAGGGATCGTGCTGCCCCCCGCGGGGTTCATGCTCGGTACTGGGTCGGCATCGCGTGGATGATGGCGAGGCCGCCGGGTCGGCGGTCGTCGGGGACGGCGACGACCTCGATCTCGACGCCGCGCGAGTCGGTACCCACGTAGACGAGAGCGTCGCCGTCGGTGGTGGGCTCGCCTGCGTCGGTCATCGCCTCGATGATGTGGGCGTTGCCGATGCGGTGCTTGCGAGCCGACCGCGTGATCCGTACCTGCATGACTGCAATTCTGTCAGACACAAACATTTGTGTCAACCACAAATCAGACCGGATCGTCAGAACCAGCGACGCCCGCCGGCCTCGCCCACGAGAAGTCCGTTGGCGGCGTCGGCCCCTCGACCTTCTTCACGCACCCGGCCGGCAGCCACCCGACCTTCCACCGCGGCGACGCGCCGTGCGCCCGGGCCCCGACCTCGGCCCAGCCGACGAACGCCCACCAGCCGCCGCTAGCCGTCCGGTCCCACCAGAGCAACAGGCCGGGCCGCGCGGTGTCAACGCCCCACCGTGCGGTCGGGTCGACCCAGGCGTGTTGCGGGCGAGCGAGCACGGCTAGCGACGTCCGGGCCAGGTCGACCCGTTGCGCTGCTTGCTGCGGGCGTCGCGGAGGCGCCGGAGCCGGTTCACCTCGACCGGGTCCCACACAAGCGCCTCGGGCTGGTCGATGAGGTGGTTGATCTTCTGGGCGAACTGCGCAGGGGAGAGGTCGAACATCTCGCGGATGACGGTGTCCTTGCGGCCTGGATACTTGAACCGGGTCCCCTCGAGTTCGAGCATGGCGCGCTGCTCGTCGGAGAGCCCAGGTGCGAGCTGGGTGTCCATGCCGGGGACCGTACGCCCGGCCGCCGACAGCGACCGGCTCACGGCACCCAGTCCTCGGGCGGCGACTGGTCCTCCTCGCCGGCCGCGCGCTGCGCGATCATGTGCGGGTCGGTCTCGTCGGCAGTCTTCCCGTAGTGCGCCCGGACCGTCCCGCAGGTGCTCCACACGCAACCCTCGTAGCCCTCCGGGACGTCGGGGAACACGACGGTCTTCATGTGCTCGCGGGTCCTGGCCAGCCGTTCCTCGGTCTCGGCTACGGCCGCCAGCACCTCCTCACGCGACGACTCCATCGTCAGGTCCGCCCACAGAGGGCGAGGTCGGTTCTCGCTCATGCCCGCCGACCGTAGGTTGACGCGCCGACGGTTCGTGGAGCCGCGTGTCGGACTCGAACCGACGACCTTCGCTTTACAAGAGCGGTGCTCTACCAGCTGAGCTAACGCGGCGGGATGGCTGCACTCGATCGGGATGGCTGTCACGATGGCTGTCAGCCGCAGCGGCGGCGTGTCAACCACGGGCCAGAACCGTCGCTCACATCCTCCTTACAAGAGAAGCGCTCTACCGACTGAGCTACACCGGCGCGGCCGGACGCGGGGCGGCCGGGACGCGCGGCCATCGTAGGGGGTCGCGCGTCCCGCCCGCCGGGGGCCTCAGGGCTCGGTGATCTCGCCGTGCACGTCGGCGTGGGGCACCGTGGGGATGGTGCCGAGCCGGCCCTTGCCGAAGTCCTCGAACGCCTGGGCCACCTCGGCGCGGGTGTTCATGACGAACGGGCCCATCCAGGCCACCGGCTCGCGGATCGGCTCGCCGCCGAGCACGACGACCTCGAGCGCCTCGTGGCGCGACTCCTGCACGCGGTCGGCGCCGACGGTGACCGTCTCGCCGTGGCCGAGCACCGCGAGCTGCCCGCTGCGCAGGGGCCGCCGCGAGCCGGAGACGTAACCGTCGCCGCTCAGCACGTAGACCAGCGCGTTGAAGTCGGTGCGCCACGGCAGCACGAGCTCGGCGCCCGGCGTGACGGTCGCGTGCACCATCGCCATCGGGGTGCGGGTGCTGCCCGGGCCGCGGATGCCGTCGACCTCCCCGGCGATGACCCGGATGAGCGCGCCGGCGTCGGGCGACGTGCCGAGCCCGACCTCGCTGGCCCGCAGGTCCTGGTAGTGAGGCGGCAGCCACTTGTCGGCGCGCGGCAGGTTCACCCACAGCTGCAGACCGTGGAACAGCCCGCCGCGGGCGACGAGCCACTCCGGGGGCGCCTCGAGGTGCAGGAGGCCCGAGCCGGCGGTCATCCACTGGGTGTCGCCGTCGGTGATCGAGCCGCCGCCGCCGTGGCTGTCCTGGTGGTCCATGACCCCGTCGATCATGTAGGTGACCGTCTCGAACCCCCGGTGGGGGTGCCACGGGGTGCCCTTGGGCTCGCCGGGGGCGTACTCCACCTCGCCCATCTGGTCGAGGTGGATGAACGGGTCGAGCATCCGGGCGTCGACGCCGGCGAACGCGCGCCGCACGGGGAAGCCCTCGCCCTCGTAGCCCCGCGGGGCCGTCGTCACCTTCACCACGGCGCGGTCCTCCGCGCCGGGCAGGGCGGCGACGGTGCGGGGGAGGACGGTCCAGTCGGGAACGGTCACTGCAGGCATCGGGAGCCTCCTCGTCGGTCTAGTTGAAAGATGAACTAGATGACGCGGCGGCGCATTCCCTCACCGCAGCTGGCGCGCGGCGAACCGCTCGGGCGGGTTGGCGATGGACGCCTGCGCCCCGACGAGCTGGATCTCCCGCGTGCCCGCGGCGATCGTCGCCTCCAGGATGCTGAACACCGACGACGTGGTGCGCTCGAGCGCGACCTGGGGCGAGCCGGTGGTGCGCAGGTGGGCGAGGTAGAGCGCCGACGTCACGTCACCGCACCCGTTCGGCGTGATGGGCAGCTGCGGGGTCGTCACCGCCCAGGCGCCGTCGTCGGAGACCGCGACGACCTCGAGCGACCCGGCCGGCGTGGCGTCGGTGATGACGCTCGTGACGAGCACGTCGCGGGGCCCGCGGTCGCGCACGCTGTCGACGGCGTCGAGCACCTCGTCCTCGGTGCGGGTCGTCGTGCCGGCGAGGAAGTCGAGCTCGAAGTGGTTCGGGGTCAGCACGTCGGCGTGGGGGACCACGTGGTCGCGCATGAACTCGGGGATGCCCGGCCGCACGAACATGCCGCGCCCCACGTCGCCCATCACCGGGTCGCAGCAGTAGACGGCGCGCGGGTTGAGCTCCTTCACCCGGGCGACCGCGTCGAGCACGACGGCGCCCACCTCCTCGGCGCCCTGGTAGCCCGACAGCACCGCGTCCGCGGTCGCCAGCACGCTGACCGGCTTCCCGTCGGCCCCGGTCACCTCCCGCTCGCCGATGCCCCGGATGACCTCCGCGACGTCGGTGGGGGCCAGCAGCGGGCCGCGCCACGCGCCGTACCCCGTGTGGTTGGAGAAGTGCACGGTGAGCACGGGCCACACCTCGTGGCCGAGGCGCTGCAGCGGGAAGGTGGCCGCCGAGTTGCCCACGTGCCCGTAGGCGACCGACGACTGGATCGACAGGATCTTCACGGGCGCGATCCTCCCACGGCCCCGGTCGCCGGGGGTGGCGCCTCAGGCGACCTGCAGCGAGCGCTTCGCGAGCCCCATCCAGTAGCCGTCGATGCGCTGCTCCGACGGCTCGTCGGCCCGCGCGGCCGCCCCGAGCGTCACGAACAGCGGCGAGTAGTGCTCGACCGTCGGGTGGGCGTAGGGCATCCCGGGCGCCCTCGTGCGGTACGCCGCGAGCTCGTCCACGTCGCCCCGGGCGAGGGCATCGGCGGCCCAGAGGTCGAAGTCGACCGACCAGCCCGGCGCCTGCGCGTCGATGCTGAAGTCGCGCAGGAACGGCAGGCCATGGGTGAGGAACCCCGAGCCGACGATCATCACGCCCTCGTCGCGCAGCGGGCGCAGCCGCTCGCCCAGCGCCAGCAGTCGGTAGGGGTCGTCGGTCGGCAGGGACATCTGCAGGACGGGCACGTCGGCGTCGGGGTACATGATCTTCAGCGGCACCCAGGCCCCGTGGTCGAGGCCGCGGGAGGCGTGCTGGTGCACGGGCTGGGTACGCGGCATCATCGCGGCGACCCGCACGGCGAGCGCGGTCGCGTCCGGCGTCGCGTAGGTCATCCGGTAGAAGCGCGGGTGGAAGCCGCCGAAGTCGTAGACCAGGGGGGCGCCCGAGGCCGAGAGGCTGACCGGCGCCGACTCCCAGTGCGCGCTGACGACGAGGATGGCCCGCGGGCGCGGCAGGTCCCGCGCCCAGGTCGCCAGCTGGCCCGACCAGACGGGGTCGTCGAGCAGCGGGGGCGCGCCGTGCCCGATGTAGAGGGCGGGCATCGGGTCGGCGGTGGCGGTCATGGGCTTCCTCCTGGGTCGGGGGCAGCCTAGGCCGGTTTGGTTGAACCTTCAAGTGTGTGTCATGGGTAGGGTGCGGCCCGTGACCGACGGACCCTGGCTCGACGAGGCCGAGATGGAGGCGTGGCTGGCGCTCGTCGGCGTGCTCCTGCGGCTGGGCCCCGCCCTCGACTCGCAGGTGCAGGGCGAATCCGGCATGACGCACTTCGACTACCAGGTGATGGCGATGCTGTCGGCCGTGCCCGACCGGCGCCTGCCGATGAGCGAGCTGGCCGTGCAGGTCAACGCGTCGCTCTCGCGCCTGTCCCACGTGGTGAAGAAGCTCGAGACCCGGGGCTGGCTCGCGCGCACGCCGAGCCCCGTCAGCCGCCGCGTCACCGAGTGCTCGCTCACCGCGGCGGGCTACGACGTGCTCGTCGCCGCCGCCCCGGGTCACGTCCGGGCGGTGCGCCAGCTGGTCTTCGAGGGCCTCGCGCCCGAGCAGGTGCGCCAGCTGGCGGCGATCGCCGGCACCATCCGCGCCAACCTCGACGCCTCCGGGCTCTCCACCCTCGACGGCTGAGCGGTGTCCACGCGTCCCGACCGGGGACGGACCCTCAGCCGGGCAGGCGCCAGTCGACCGGCTCGCCGCCCTGCTCGCGCAGCAGCGCGTCGACCTTGCTGAACGGCTTGGAGCCGAAGAAGCCGCGGCTGGCCGAGAGGGGCGACGGGTGCGGCGAGGCGACGGACGGCACGTCGCCGAGGTGCGGCGCCAGGCCCTGGGCGTCGCGGCCCCACAGCACGGCGACGCGGGGGCCGCCCCGCCGTACCCACGCCGTGATCGCGGTCGCCGTCACGTGCTCCCAGCCCTTCCCGCGGTGCGACGCCGAGGCGCCCGGGCGCACCGTGAGGCAGCGGTTGAGCAGCATGACGCCCTGGTCGGCCCACGCCGTGAGGTCGCCGTGGTCGGGGGTCGGCACGCCGAGGTCGTCGCGCAGCTCGCGGTAGATGTTCTCGAGGCTGCGCGGCACCGGCCGCACGTCGGGCGCCACCGCGAACGACAGCCCGATGGGGTGGCCCGGGGTGGGATAGGGGTCCTGGCCGACCACGAGCACGCGCACGTCCGCGAACGGTCGCTGGAAGGCGCGGAACACCGCGTCGCCCGCCGGCAGGTAGGGCCGCCCGGCGGCGAGCTCCTCGCGCAGGAACGCCCCCATCGCGGCGATGCGCTCGTCGATCGCCGGGTCGACCCCGCGCAGGGCCTCGGCCCAGTCGGGGGCGACGAGGCCCTTCTCCACCAGTGCGTCCAGGCTGCCCACGGAGGCCATCGTGCCGGGTCGGCCGGAACCCGCCGTCAGCGGCTGTCGGCCCCGCCGTCGAACCCGCCGTCGAACCCGCCGCCGCGCACGGGTCGCGACAGCCGGTCGAGGAACGCGGTGAGCAGCGCCTCGCGCAGGGCGGGCGTGGCCACGTCGAGCAGGGCGTCGACCTCGCCCCTCCGCTCCGGCAGCGCGAGGCCGCCGTCGGCACCGCCCCCCATGCCGACCGCCGCGAGCAGCCCGTCGAGCGCGGCGTCGTCGAGCGTGGCGGGGTCGAGCGCCCGGACGAAGCCGACCACCTCGTCGTCGAGCGCGACCGGGCCCGCGGCCCGCGCGGCGTCGACGGCGCGGCGCAGCGCGAGGAGCAGCCCCTCGACGTCGGTGGCCGCGCTGAGGGAGAGGTGGAGCGTCGGCGGCTGCCCGGCGTACGACAGCTGCGGCTGCGCCAGCCAGCCGTCGGCCGCGAGCTCGTCGGCCACGGTGAACACGTCGCAGGAGCCGTCCGCGGCCACCGCGACGAGGGTCGAGTCGGGCGCGGCGACGAGGTCGAGCCCGGGGAGGTCCGCGAGCCCGGCCACGAGCCGGTCGACGCCGTCCAGCACCGTGCGGGTCAGCTCCAGGTAGCCGGCGTCACCGATGGTGCGCAGCACCGCCCAGGCCCCGGCCAGCGGTCCGCCCGACTTCGTCGACTGCAGCGTGGTGTTGAGCATCGTGTAGCCCGGCCAGTCCGCCTCCGCGAACAGCTGCGGCCGGCGCAGCCCGGCGTCGCGGTGCAGCAGCACCGAGGTGCCCTTCGGGGCGTAGGCGTACTTGTGGAGGTCCACCGAGATGCTCGTGACGCCCGGCACCGCGAAGGTCCACGGCGGCACCGGCCGGCCCAGCCGCGCGGCGTAGGGCAGCACCCACCCGCCGATGCACGCGTCGACGTGGCAGCGCACGCCGTGCTCCGCGCCGCGATCGCGGCCACCTCGGCGACGGGGTCGACCACCCCGTGGGCGTACGACGGGGCGCTCACCGCCACGAGCACCGTGCGGTCGGCGTCGGCCGCCACGGCCGCGCGCGTGGCCGCCACGTCGGCGCGGAAGTCCGGGCCGACGGGCACGACCACGGTCTCGACTCCGAAGTAGTGGGCCGCCTTGTGGAACGCGGCATGGACGGTCGACGGCACGACCATCCGGGGCCGCAGCCCGGCCGCGGCGAGGTCGGGCCGGGCGTCGCGGGCGGTCTGCACCGCGAGCAGCACCGACTCGGTGCCGCCCGAGGTCACCGTGCCGACGACGGGGTCCGGCGCGTCCAGCAGGTCGCACGCGGCGCCCACGACCTCGTTCTCCATCACCAGCACGCTCGGGAAGGCGGTGGGGTCGAGCCCGTTCGTGGCCGCGTACGCCGCGACCGCGGCCCGCGCGACGCGGTCCACCTCCGGGAGGCCGGCGTCGTACACGTAGGCGAGGGTGCGTCCCCCGTGCGTCGGCAGGTCGCCCCGCTGCAGCTCCGCGAGGCGGGCGAGGACGGGGTGCTCGGGCCCGCTCACGCGCTCACCTCGGCGACGGTCGTCGCGTCGAGGGAGTAGCGCCGCAGCCACAGCAGGCTGAGCAGCACCAGCGCGGCGGGCACGAGCGAGAAGCCGAGCGCGATGGCGGTGACGGCCGAGTCCGGCTGCGCGGAGGCGCCCCCGGTGCTCGACACGTAGCCGCCCAGCGCGAGCGCGACGCCGAAGACACCGGGGCCCAGGGCCAGGCCGACGGTCTCGCCCGCGGTCCACACGCCGGTGTAGACGCCGGCCCGGTTCTCCCCGGTGCGGCGCGCGTCGACGGCCGCGGCGTCCGGGAGCATCGCCAGCGGGAAGACCTGGGTGCCGGCGTACCCGACGCCGACCACGGCGACCGCCAGCGCGACGACGACCAGCGGCGCGACGAGGGCGCTGGCGGTCGCGGCGGCGCCCGCCGCCAGCACGAGCGAGGCGACGACGAACCCGCGCTGCTTGCCCACCCGCTCGCCGTACCGGGTCCAGACCGGGGTCAGCACGAGCGCCGGGCCGACGAAGCAGACGAACAGCGGCGTCGCCAGCGACGCGTCCTCGAGCACGTGCCGGGCGAGGTAGTCGACGCCGGCGAGCATGGTGCCGACCGCGAGGGCCTGCACGACGTACGTCGAGAGCAGCAGCCGGAAGTCGTGGGCGCGCGCGACGACCCGCAGCTGGTCGCGCAGGCTGCCGGCCCCCGCGGCGGGGGCGAGGACGGGCGCGCGGCGCGTGCCGACGTACGCCCCGACCACGCCGACGGCGATGAGGACCGCGATCGTCAGGCCCATGGCCCGGTAGCCGTCGCGCCCGCCGACGGCGTCGCGGATGGCCGGCGCGCTCGCGCCCGCCACGAGGATGGTCAGCGCCAGGATCGCGACGCGCCACGTCATCAGCCGGGTGCGCTCGTCGTAGGAGTCGGTGATCTCCGCGGGCATCGCGACGTAGGGCACCTGGAAGAACGCGTACGCCGTCGCGCAGCCCAGGAACGCGACCAGCACCCAGAGCGCCTCGAGCCACTGCGCCCCGAGGCCGGGCGAGGCGAAGACGAGCGCGAAGAGCACGGCCAGGGGCAGCCCGGCGCGCAGCAGCCACGGCCGGCGCGGGCCGCGGGGGTCGCGCGTGCGGTCCGTGATGCGCCCGGCGACCGGGTTGACCACGACGTCCCAGGCCTTCGGGGCGACGACGAGGATGCCGGCCCACAGGGCGGCGACGCCGAGCTCGTCGGTCAGGTAGGGCAGCAGCATGAGGCCCGGCACCGTGCCGAAGGCGCCGGTGGCGACCGAGCCGCTGCCGTAGCCGAGGCGGACGGAGCGGGGGAGCGTGCGGGTGGTGGGGGAGGGCGCCGGGCGCTCAGCCGAACGCACGCGACGCCGCCGATCCGTAGCGGCGGTCGGGGTTGGAGCCGATGCGGTCGGCGCGGGGCGCGCTCGGCGGGGTGGAGCCCGGGCGCGGCGTCGAGCCCGGGCGCGGCGTCGACCACTGGTCGACCCACGCGTCGATGGAGCGCCAGGTCGTCCCCCGCGCCGCGCGGCCGGTCAGCATGCCGAGGTGCCCGCCGGGCACGACCTCGAACTGGACCTCCTCGGCGCCGGTCAGCAGCTCGGTCAGCGGCTTGACCGCGCTGACGGGCGCGATGCCGTCGGTCGCGCCCGCGAACACCAGCACGGGGCAGGTGATGTCGGCGACGCGGATCTCCCGCGGCCCGTCGGGGGTGTCGAGGGGGAAGGTGCCGGAGAGCAGGGCGTTGCCCCGGTACATCCGGTGGTAGAGCTGCCCGAACGAGCGGCCGGGGTAGGCGATCATCCCCGCCGTGAACGCGTTCACGGCCTCCACCTGGGCGAGGAAGTCGGCGTCGTCGAGGTTGGCCGCCAGCGCCAGCGGCTTGGTCACCAGCTTCTGGAAGGCGCTGAGCTGGAAGGCCCACCGCACGAGGGGCCGCGGCGCCCCGCCCATCGTCTGGTAGACCCGCGTGACCGCGCGCAGCTGCGGCGGCAGCACGTCGAGGTTGAGCAGCGGGCGCAGCGGGGCGATGAGCGGCACCTTGCTGAGGTCGAAGGGCGAGCCCACGACGGTGAGCGAGGCGACCGGAAGGTCGGTGTCGCCGGCCAGCGTGAGGGCCGCGAAGATGCCGCCGAGGCTCCACCCGACGACGTGCACGGGGCGCCCGCCGGAGTGCCGCGCGACCTCCCGGATCGCGGTCGGCACCACCTCGGAGATCCAGTGCTCCATCCCGAGGTTGCGGTCGCGGAAGGAGACCTGGCCGTACTCCACGAGGTACGTCGGGCGCCCCTCGGCCACGAGGTGCTCGACCAGCGAGCAGCCCCGCCGCAGGTCGAAGCAGCTCGCCGGCGCCGCGAGCGGCGTCACCAGCAGGACGGGGTCGCCCTTCTCGGGGACCGAGGGGTCCGGGCGGTAGTGGTAGACCTCGCGCAGCTGACCGTCGTCGATGAGCACCCGGGGCATCTTCCGCAGGTCGGCGAGCCCGCCGTAGAGCACCTTGTGCGCCACGTTGCCGGTGGCCGAGATGACCTGGTCGGGCTTCGGGAGGAGGTCCATGGGGGGCAAGGTACTCCGGCGCGCAGGGCCAGGGGAGGGTCTGTTACCCACCGGTCACCTCGCCCGTCGAACGGTCGTGGGGCAAGGTGGGTGGATGAGGTGGACATCCCTGGCCGGTCTCGGCGCCGCGGCCGTCGGCGCCCTCGCCGTGCGCGACGCGACCCAGAAGAAGCACGCCATCCTGCGCAACTACCCGGTCGTCGGCCACGGCCGCTTCCTTGTGGAGCGCTTCGGCCCCGAGCTGCGGCAGTACATCGTGACCTCCAACGACGAGGAGCGGCCCTTCAGCCGCGACCAGCGCCGCTGGGTCTACGCGAGCTCCAAGCTGGAGAACGCGTACGTCGGGTTCGGCACCGACAACGACGTCGAGAACACCGCGGGCTACCCCGTCGTGAAGCACCGCACCTTCGCCGGCAGCGGCCCGGGCACGCACCCGCACAGCGAGGAGGGCGTGCCCCTGCCGGGCCTCAAGGTGCTCGGCGGGCCGCGCGGGCGTCGCCACGCCTTCGTCCCGCCGTCGATCGTCAACGTCTCCGGCATGAGCTTCGGGTCGCTGTCGCACGCGGCGATCACGGCGCTGAACCAGGGCGTCGCGACCGCCGGGGCCTGGCAGAACACCGGCGAGGGCGGGCTCTCGACGTACCACCGCGCCGGGGGCGACCTCGTCTTCCAGATCGGTACGGCGTACTTCGGCTGCCGTGACGCGGAGGGGCGGTTCGACCTCGCCCGGCTCGTGGACCTCGTGGCGTCCGCGCCGGTGCGCGCCATCGAGATCAAGCTGTCCCAGGGCGCGAAGCCGGGCCTCGGCGGGCTGCTGCCGGGCGCGAAGGTGACCCCCGAGATCGCCGAGGTGCGCGGCATCCCCGTCGGCGTCGACTGCGCCTCCCCGAGCCGGCACACGGCCTTCGACAGCGTCGACTCCATGCTCGACCTCGTCGAGCGCGTCGCGGACGCCACCGGGCTGCCGGTCGGCATCAAGTCCGCGGTCGGCAACCTCGACTTCTGGGACGAGCTCGTCGCGCAGATGGCGTCGGGCGAGCGCGGCGTCGACTTCGTCAACATCGACGGGGGCGAGGGCGGCACCGGCGCGGCGCCGCTCATCTTCTCCGACGCCGTGGCCTACCCCTTCCGCATCGGGTTCGCCGAGGTGCGCAAGCGCTTCGACGCCGCCGGGCTGGGGGACCGGGTGACCTTCCTCGGGGCCGGCAAGCTCGGCATCCCGGAGAACGCCGTGGTCGCCTTCGCGCTGGGCGTCGACGTGATCAGCGTCGGCCGCGAGGCGATGCTGGCGCTGGGGTGCATCCAGGCCCAGAAGTGCCACACCGACCGGTGCCCGGTGGGGGTCGCGACGCAGGACCCGCGCTACGTGCGCGGCCTCGACGTGCCGTCGAAGGCCGAGCGGGTCACGAACTACCTCGTGTCGCTGCGCCGCGACCTGCTGAAGGTCGCCGAGGCCGTCGGGGTCGACCACCCGGCGCTCATCACGGTCGACGACATCGACGTGCTCGACGGTGTGACGACGCGGCGCAGCCTGCGCGACGTGTACGGCTACTGAGCGGGGGCGGGGGCGGGGGCGGGGGTGGGTCCGGCCCCGCGGGGCCGGCCGTCCCCGCCCGTCAGGACTTGCGGGCGGGACGGACCGTCTTGCCGTGGTCGGGACGCGTGGCCGACAGCTCCTCGAGGAACCGCGCGGCCCAGAACGCCACGTCCTTCTCCGTCACCGTCTTGCGCATCGCCTTCATGCGGCGACCGCGGTCCTTCGGGTCCGCCTGGTGCGCGGCCAGGAGCGCCTGCTTCATGCCGTTGATGTCGTAGGGGTTGACGAGCCACGCCTGGCGCAGCTCCTCCGCCGCGCCCGCGAACTCCGAGAGCACGAGGGCCCCGTCGTTGTCGTAGCGGCACGCGACGTACTCCTTGGCCACGAGGTTCATCCCGTCGCGGTACGGCGTGACCACCATGACGTCGGCCGCCCGGTAGAGCGCGGCCATCTCCTCGCGGGGGTACGAGGAGTGCAGGTAGGAGATGACGGGGCGCCCGATGCGCCCGAGGTCGCCGTTGATGCGACCCACGAGCCGGTCGATGTCGTCGCGCAGGATCCGGTACTGCTCCACCCGCTCGCGCGACGGCGTCGCGACCTGCACGAACACGGCGTCCTCGACCCCGAAGTGGCCGTCGGCCACGAGCTCGGAGAAGGCGCGCAGCCGGGCGTAGATGCCCTTCGTGTAGTCGAGCCGGTCGATGCCGAGGAAGATCTTGCCCGGGTTGCCGAGCGCCTCCCGGATCGCGCGGGCGCGCCGGTCGACGGTCTCGGAGCGCGCCAGCTCCTCGAACCCGGCGGTGTCGATGCTGATGGGGAACGCGGCCGCCTTCACCATGCGCCCGTCGGGCAGGTAGACCATGTCGCGGTGCGTCTTGTGCCCCACCCGCTGGCGCACGAGCCGGATGAAGTTCTGCGCCGCGCCGGGCAGCTGGAAGCCCACGAGGTCCGCGCCCAGCAGCCCCTCGAGGATCTGGCGGCGCCACGGCAGCTGCTGGAACAGCTCGGTGGGGGGGAACGGGATGTGGAGGTAGAACCCGATCCGCAGGTCGGGGCGCAGGTCGCGCAGCATCTGGGGGACGAGCTGCAGCTGGTAGTCCTGCACCCACACGGTCGCGCCCTCGGCGGCGATCTCCGCGGCGCGCGCGGCGAAGCGCTCGTTGACGCGGACGTAGGAGTCGAACCACTCGCGGTGGAACTCCGGCTTGGCGACGACGTCGTGGTAGAGCGGCCACAGCGTGCTGTTGGAGAAGCCCTCGTAGAACTCGACGACCTCCTCGGCGCTCAGGCCGACGGGGACGAGCTGCAGCCCGTCCTCGACGAACGGCTCGAGGTCGCTGTCGCCGCTCCCGCCGGGCCAGCCGATCCACGCGCCGTCGTTGGCGCGCATGACCGGCTCGAGCGCGCTGACCAGGCCACCCGGCGAGCGGCGCCACCCGACGGAGCCGTCGGGGTTGGTCGTGCGGTCGACGGGGAGTCGGTTGGCGACGATGACGAGGTCTGCCGTGCCTGTGGGAGCCACGCGATCACCCTAGTGGGACGAGGGGCGCGACCCGCCCGGCCTGTCCGGTGGGTCGCGCCGCGACGCACCGCGCGCGTGAATGACACCGTTGTCGTTCGTCGCCTACCATGGCCGGGATCGCGCGTGAGAACGCGCGTGGCGCACCCCGCGGGGCGCGCCGCCGCCCGTCCCCTGCACCAGGAGCTGTCCATGGATGCCGCGAACGCCGTCTCCCCGGACGCACGGAGCGCCGTCGAGGCCGAGGGCCTGTCGGAGCGCGACCTCGAGATCCTCGAGCTCGAGCGCCACTGGTGGAAGTACGCCGGGGCGAAGGAGCAGGCGGTCCGGAACAAGTTCCAGATGAGCTCCACGCGCTACTACCAGGTGCTCAACGCCCTCATCGACAAGCCGGAGGCGCTCGCGGCCGACCCGCTGCTGGTCCGTCGCCTGCGTCGGCTGCGCGCGGCGCGGCAGCGCCAGCGCTCCGCCCGCCGCCTCGGCTTCGACGACTGAGCGCCGTGCGCACCCGTCGCGACGACCGCGGGGCGGCGTACCCCGCCCCCCTCGTCATGCTCAGCGTCATCGCCGTCGCCATGGCCGGCCTCGCCTTCGCCCTCACCGGCGGGGACGACCGGGACGACGAGGTCGTGACGGCCGCCCAGCCGGCCGCCACCTCGGAGGCGACCCCGACCGAGACCGCCACGAGCGCCCCGGCCCCGCCGCCGGCGCCCGAGCCGCCGCCGGTGGACCGCGCACAGGTCGTCGTCGAGGTCTTCAACAACTCGGGCATCCGGGGCCTGGCGTCGCGCACCGGCGACGAGGCCGCCGCCGCCGGCTGGCAGGTCGTCGGGTCCGACAACTGGGTCGGCACGATCCCGGCCTCCACCGTCTACTTCCCCGAGCGGCTCGAGCGCGAGGCGCAGCTGCTCGCCGAGGACCTCGGCATCACCCGCCTCATGCCGGCCGTCGACCCCATGCGGGGCGATCGGCTGACGGTGATCCTCACCGCCGACCGCGCCTGAGGCACCCCCGCGCGGTGTGACGCGGCTCCGGTCGCGATCGATGCCCGCGGCGGTGGCGTTCCGTGGTCCACTGTCCGTCATGGAGTTCTCCTCCCCGAGCGCCGAGCGGCACTACGCCGCGGTGGTGAAGGTGGCGGCCTCGACCGTGGTCGCGCTCGACTTCGACGGCACCCTCTCGCCGATCGTCGACGACCCCGCCACGGCCCACATCCACGACGACGCGCCGGGCGTGCTCGTCGACCTCGCGGTGCACGTGCGCGCCCTCGCCGTGGTGACGGGTCGTCCCGCGCGCCAGGTGCTGGCCCTCGGTGGTCTCGACGAGGTGGGCGAGCTGGTGCACGACGCCGGCAGCGACCTCTACGTCTTCGGGCAGTACGGCAACGAGCGCTGGGACACCCAGGACCGCCGCGTCCGCTCGCCCCGCCCGCCGCACGGGCTCTCGACCTTCCTCGCCGGCCTGCCGAAGGTGCTGCGCACCGCGGACGCCACGGAGGCGTACGTCGAGGAGAAGGGCCTGGCCATCGCGGTCCACACCCGTCGTCTGGCCGACCCGCAGGGCGCGTTCGAGCGCCTCATGCCCCTGGTGTCGGAGCTGGCGGCCGCCAACGAGCTCGGCGTCGAGCCGGGCCGGTCGGTCATCGAGGTGCGCTCGCCGGGCATGCACAAGGGCGAGGCCGTGCGCACGCTGGTGCGCGAGACCCGCGCCGGTGGCTTCGTCTTCGCCGGCGACGACCTCGGCGACGTCGAGGCCTTCAAGGCCGTGGCGGACCTGCGCAACCAGGGGATGCCCGCGCTGCTGGTCTGCTCGGCGTCGGAGGAGCAGAGCGCGCTCGCCGACCTGGCCGACGTCGTCGTACCCGGCCCGGAGGGCGTGCTGGACCTGCTCCGACGGCTCGCCTCCGACGCCGCGTCCGTCCGCGCCTGACGTCGGTCCCGGCCGTGCTCCGCCGCGCCACGGCGGGGTGACGGCCGCGCGTGTCCCAGTGGGTGGACACGTGTCCCACATGACGGTACGACGATTCGCGCCCCGCTCGCGCCCCTCCCTACGCTGACGCACAGCTCATCGAGAGGGACTGAGGGAACGGCCCTGTGAAGTCCCGGCAACCGCCACGTCTCCCTGCCGGCGCCCCGTCGGCAGTCGTGGAAACGGTGCTAATTCCGGCCCACGGCGAGGGACGTCGCGGGGAAGATGAGAAGGAGGACTCATGAGCGCGTCCGTCGTCGAGACCGAGACCACCGCGGGCACCACGCCCGCCACCAGCCCCGCCCCCGGCAGCCCCACCCTCCGCGAGGGCGCGTTCGGCAACGCCACCGCCCTCTCGTGCCGCGAGTGCGGCCACCAGGTGGAGCTGGGTCCCTCCTACGCCTGTCCGGAGTGCTTCGGCCCCCTGGAGGTGGCCTACGACTTCCCGGCGGTGACGCGCGAGGAGATCGAGGCCGGGCCCCGCAACATCTGGCGCTACCAGGCGCTCCTGCCGGTGCCGACCGACATCGCGAGCAGCCCCAACACCGAGCCCGGCTTCACGCGGCTGCTGGAGGCGCGCAACCTGGCCGCGACCCTCGGCCTGGAGAAGCTGTGGGTCAAGGACGACTCGACGAACCCGACGAACTCCTTCAAGGACCGGGTCGTCGCCTGCGCGCTCAGCGCCGCCCGCGAGCTCGGCAGCCGCGTGTTCGCCTGCCCCTCCACCGGGAACCTGGCCAACGCCGTCGCCGCTGCGGGCGCCCGCGCCGGCATCCGCACGGTCGTGTTCATCCCCAGCAACCTCGAGACGCCGAAGGTCGTGAACTCGGCCGTCTTCACCGACTCGCTGGTGGCCGTCGAGGGCAACTACGACGACGTCAACAAGCTGGCCTCCGAGATCGCGGGCGAGGAGGAGGGCTGGGCGTTCGTCAACGTCAACGTGCGCCCCTTCTACGCCGAGGGGTCGAAGACGCTGGGCTACGAGATCGCCGAGCAGCTCGGGTGGCGCCTGCCCGACCAGGTCGTCATCCCCGTCGCCTCGGGCTCGCAGCTGACGAAGGTCGACAAGGCGTTCCAGGAGCTGATCCAGCTCGGTCTGGTCGAGGACAAGCCGTACACGATCTTCGGCGCCCAGGCCACGGGCTGCTCGCCCGTCGCGGCGGCGTTCAAGGACGGCAAGAAGGTCGTCCGCCCGGTCAAGCCCGACACGATCGCCAAGTCGCTCGCCATCGGCAACCCGGCCGACGGGCCCTACGTGCTCGACGTGTGCCGCCGCACCGGCGGGGTCGTCGAGGACGTCAGCGACGACGAGGTGCGCGAGGCCATCGTGCTGCTCGCCCGCACCGAGGGCATCTTCACCGAGACCGCGGGCGGCACCACCGTCGGCGTGCTGAAGAAGCTCGTCGAGACCGGCCAGCTCGACACCACCAAGGAGACGGTGGTCATCAACACGGGCCACGGCCTCAAGACGCTCGACGCCGTCGCCGGGGCGGTCGCGCCGGCCGCGACGATCGCGCCGAACTACGCGGCGTTCGCCGCCACCGGCCTGGCCTGAGCCGCCGCACGGACCGCGCCACGCGGCCCCGCTCCCGGGAGGGGGCGGGGCCGTCGTGCGTCTGCCCGTTGGTGAGCGGTCCCGGGCGGCCGCCTCAAGTGTCGGGGGCAGGGCACGCCGCGTTGGCGGCGCGTTCACCTCGCGCTCGTGCGCGTCGGGCATCAACGAGCGCATGTCTGCTTCGTCGAAGGTGCGCGCCGCGGTCGCGGTCGCGACTGCTGCCGGTGGTGTCGGGGTCGCGGTGGGGTACGGCGGGAGGTCGCTCCTGCGCCGCCAGGCCGCGACGGCGCGGCGCCTCATCGGCAAGCCGCTCGGGGAGCAGGCGCTGGACGCGGACAAGACCTACCGCAAGCGGTACGGCGGGCGGCCCGTCGAGCTGCTCGTCCTCGGCGACTCCATCGCCGCCGGCCTGGGCGCGGAGACGCCCGGCGACACCTTCGGCGCCCGCGTCGCCAAGCACGTCGCGAGCGAGCTGGAGCGCCCCGTGCGGCTGCGCAGCGTCGCGCAGGTCGGCGCCGAGTCGAGCATGCTGGGCGACCAGCTGGCCGTGCTGCCGCCCGACTACCGCGCCGACGTCGCCGTGCTGGTGGTGGGCGGCAACGACGTGACCCACCGCGTGCCCGTCGCCGACTCGGTGCGCCACCTGCGGGAGGCGATCGAGGCGCTCCGCGAGCGGGGCATCCCCGTGGTCGTCGGCACGTGCCCCGACCTCGGTGCCCTGCGTCCCGTGCCCCAGCCGCTGCGCTCGCTCGGCTCGCGGGCCTCGCGCCAGCTCGCCGCCGCGCAGCGGGTCGCCGCCGTCGCCGCCGGCGCCCGCGTGGTCTCGCTCGCCGACGTGGTCGGTCCGTTCTTCATCACCAACCCGGACGAGATGTTCAGCCTCGACCGGTTCCACCCCAGCGCGGCGGGCTACAAGCGCACGGCCAAGGCCGTCCTGCCGTCCGTGCTGGCAGCGCTGGGCCACGTCGACGAGGTGCCGTTCGGGCACCACGCACCCCCCGCCGCCCCGGTCGAGGCCGGGGTCGAAGCAGCGGTCGAGGCAGCGGTCGAGGCAGCGGGGCCGCGCGAGGGCTGGGACGCCGACGACTGGGGCATCGACGACCAGGTCGTGGGCGGGCCGCGCGACCACGCGGACGCGACCGGTCCGGCGGGCACCTCCACGGCGTCCTAGGCTTCCGCGGTGACCGCCGCCGCCCGCCCCGCCGCCCGTCCCACCGTCCTCCTCGCCACCTTCCAGCTCGCCCCGGCGGGCGAGACCGGCGGGGAGCGGCTCGTCGCCGCCCTCGACGCGCGCGGTGTCGACGCCCGATGGGCGGTCTGGGACGACCCGGCCGTCGACTGGGCCGGGGCCGACCTCGTCGCGGTGCGCGCGACGTGGGACTACCACCGCCGGCTGCCCGCCTTCCTGGAGTGGGCGCGCCGTACCGAGGCCGCGACGCGCCTGCTCAACGGCGCCGCCACGTTCGCGTGGAACGCCGACAAGACCTACCTCGTCGGCCTGGCCGAGAGCGTGCCGACGGTGCCGACCCGGGCCGTCGACGACGCCACCCTGCGCCCCGTCCTCGCCGCGGCGACCGCGGACTGGGGGACGGTCGTCGTCAAGCCCGCCACCGGCGCCGGCGGGGTGGGGGTCGTGGTCGTGGACTCCGTGGAGGACCCGCGCCTGGAGGGCCTGACGGCCGGGCCGTGGGTCGTGCAGCCGCTGGTCGCGTCCGTGCGCACGACCGGCGAGACCTCCGTCTTCGTCCTCGACGGGCGTCCCGTGCTGCAGGTGGACAAGCGTCCCGCCGGGGGCGAGGTGCGGGTGCACGAGCAGTACGGCGGGAGCTCCCGCGCCGTGCCGCTGGTCGACGAGATCGCCGTCGTGGCCCGCCGGGCCGTCGAGGCGGCCCAGGAGTTGCGCTCGACGACGCTCGACTACGCCCGCGTCGACCTGCTCCACCACGACGGCGCGTGGGCGGTGAGCGAGCTCGAGCTCATCGAGCCCGGGCTCTACCTCGACGTGGCCCCCGAGATGGCCGAGCACGTCGCCGAGCTCGTCGTGCGGCGCCTCGGCTGACGGCTCGTCTCCTTGCACTCCCGGGGGTCGAGTGCTAGACATTGGACTGGCACTCTCCTGGTGAGAGTGCCACCGAACGTGCAGCACCACCCGGCTCGGTGAGTCGAGGTCAGCAGCGACGGTGGGAAGGGTCCGCCGGTCGGCCTGACCGTCCGTCGCGGGCGACGACCCGGGCCATCCGCACTCTCCAGCAGACAAGGAATCGCAGGAGAACATGTCGAAGCTCATCGCTTTCAACGAGGAGGCCCGGCGCGGTCTCGAGCGTGGGATGAACACCCTCGCCGATGCCGTCAAGGTCACCCTCGGTCCCAAGGGCCGCAACGTCGTGCTCGAGAAGAAGTGGGGTGCCCCCACGATCACCAACGACGGTGTGAGCATCGCCAAGGAGATCGAGCTCGAGGACCCCTACGAGAAGATCGGCGCCGAGCTGGTCAAGGAGGTCGCCAAGAAGACCGACGACGTCGCCGGTGACGGCACGACGACGGCCACCGTCCTCGCGCAGGCGCTGGTCCGCGAGGGTCTGCGCAACGTCGCCGCCGGCTCCAACCCGATCGCCCTCAAGCGGGGCATCGAGGCCGCCGTCGCGTCCGTCTCCGAGCAGCTGCTGGCGCTCGCCAAGGAGATCGAGACCAAGGAGCAGATCGCTGCGACCGCGGCCATCTCCGCCGCCGACCCGACCGTCGGCGACATCATCGCCGAGGCGATGGACAAGGTCGGCAAGGAAGGCGTCATCACCGTCGAGGAGTCGAACACCTTCGGCATCGACCTCGAGCTGACCGAGGGCATGCGGTTCGACAAGGGCTACATCTCGGCCTACTTCGCCACCGACATGGAGCGCATGGAGGCCGTCCTGGAGGACGCCTACCTGCTCCTCGTCGAGAGCAAGATCTCGAACGTGAAGGACCTGCTGCCGCTGCTGGAGAAGGTCATCCAGACCGGCAAGCCGCTCCTCATCATCTCGGAGGACGTCGACGGCGAGGCCCTCTCGACGCTGGTCGTCAACAAGATCCGCGGCACGTTCAAGTCCGTCGCCGTCAAGGCCCCGGGCTTCGGCGACCGCCGCAAGGCCATGCTGCAGGACATCGCGATCCTCACCGGCGGCCAGGTCATCTCCGAGACCGTCGGCCTCTCGCTCGAGACCGCGGGCATCGAGCTCCTCGGCCAGGCGCGCAAGGTCGTCGTCACGAAGGACGAGACCACGATCGTCGAGGGCGCCGGCGACGGCGACCAGATCAACGGTCGCGTCAACCAGATCCGTGCCGAGATCGAGAACAGCGACTCGGACTACGACCGCGAGAAGCTCCAGGAGCGCCTCGCCAAGCTGGCCGGCGGCGTGGCCGTCATCAAGGTCGGCGCGGCCACCGAGGTCGAGCTCAAGGAGCGCAAGCACCGCATCGAGGACGCGGTGCGCAACGCCAAGGCCGCCGTCGAGGAGGGCATCGTCGCCGGTGGTGGCGTCGCCCTCGTCCAGGCCGGTGCCACGGCGTTCGACAAGCTCGAGCTCACGGGCGACGAGGCGACGGGCGCGAACATCGTGCGTCTCGCCATCGAGGCCCCGCTCAAGCAGATCGCGATCAACGCCGGCCTCGAGGGCGGCGTCGTGGCGGAGAAGGTGCGCAACCTGACCCCGGGTCACGGCCTCAACGCCGCCACGGGCGAGTACGTCGACCTCGTCGCCGCGGGCATCATCGACCCGGCGAAGGTGACGCGTTCCGCGCTGCAGAACGCCGCGTCGATCGCCGCGCTGTTCCTCACCACCGAGGCCGTCGTGGCCGACAAGCCGGAGAAGGCGGGCGCCCCCGGTGGCGACCCGACCGGCGGCATGGGCGGCATGGACTTCTGAGTCTGCCGCTCCACCAGCACCACCCGCGAGGCCCTCGCTCCCACCCGGGAGCGGGGGCCTCGTGCCGTCAGCGGGCGCGTCGTACCCGGATCGGTCCGCGCGCGGTGGCGAGGTCGACGACCTCGCCCCCCTGGGTCACCTCGACCCGGCCCTGGCCCACCAGGTCACCGACGACCGCGCGCACCGGGTCCATGAGGGCGCGCCAGTCGCCGTCGTCGCCCGCGACGCGGCGCGCCGCCTCGGAGGGACAGATGGTCGCGCCGGCGGCGCGGGCGTCCAGCAGGTCGTCGACCGCTGCGGCGATCCGGCGGTCGAGGTCGGGCGCGTCGGGGGAGGGGCTCACCCGTCCAGCATGCCGCGCCGGCCCTCGCCGTGCCGGACGCGGTCGCGCGCCCGGTCGGCCGCCCGCGCACGGCGCTCGCCCACGAGCCGGCGCCAGTGCGCCTCGTGGTCGAAGCGGACGCGGGCGACCCGCACGGCGCCGGGGTGGAAGCGCAGGCGCGGCGCGTAGGCGAGCTCGCAACGGGCGCTCAGGTACTCGTCGGCGCCCAGCACGTGCGAGATGTAGAAGAGCGCGGCGCGGCTCGACAGGCCCAGGAGGTGCTCGGTCGAGAGGGCCACGTGGAATCCCTCGTCCACCGCCGCGCCGCGCGCCATCGGCGCCGTGTCGCACCGGGTCCAGCCCAGGTCGACGTACGGCGCGCCGCACCCGCCGCGCTGCTGCTCGAGGAAGGCGTCGAGCTCGACGTCGAGGACGGCCTCCACGTCGCACGCGCTGCGGGTGTCGAGGCTGACCGCGCACGCGGCGTCCGCCAGCCAGGCGTCGAGGTCGTCGGCCCCGACGTCGTCGACGGTGGTGCCCGCGGCGGGTGCGGCGGCGAGCACCGCGCGGAGGCAGTGGTCGTCGACCGCGCCGGCGAGCTGGAGCATCAGCTCGTGCTGGACGCGGTCGACGTCGTCGGCGTTCGTGCGGTCGAACTGGGCGGGCGCGGTGCGGACGACGACGTCGTGCCGGCGGTCGTGCCGGTCCGGCGTGTCCTCCTCCAGGTAGTGGGGCGAGTGGCGGGCGAACGCGCTGTGACCCTCGAAGGTGCCACCGCGCTCGTCGTCCTCCTCCAGGCGGACGGAGGTGCCGGCATCGAGATCGGTCATGGGCGCCGAGCCTAGGGTCGGCGGGCGGCCTGGCGCCTCCGGTTTTCCCGGCCCGCCGGGTCAGAAGACCCCGGCGGGGCGGAACTGCACCGACAGGCGCGGGCCCGCGTGGGCGACCTTCGGCACGGCGTGCTCCCACGTGCGCTGGCACGAGCCGCCCATGACGACGAGGTCCCCGTGACCCATCACGAACGACAGGGCCTCGCCCCCGCCGCGCGGGCGCAGCGCGAGCCGCCGCGGGTCGCCGACCGAGACGATGGCGACCATCGTGTCGTGGGTGGACCCGCGACCGATGGTGTCGCCGTGCCAAGCCACCGAGTCGTGGCCGTCGCGGTAGTAGCAGCAGCCCGCCGTCGTGAACGGCTCGCCCAGCTCGTCGGCGTAGTGCGCGCTCAGCTCGTCCCGCGCGCGCTCCAGGGCGGGGTGGGGCAGGGACTGGCCCGCGCCGTACGTGTGGAGCAGGCGCGGCACGTCGACCACCCGGTCGTACATCTGGCGCCGCTCGGCCCGCCACGGCACGCGCGTCACGAGCGCGTCGAACACCGCGTCCGCGTCGGCGGCCAGCCAGTCGCGCGCCACGTCCACCCAGGCGCCCGCGCTGAGCTCGTGCCGCTCCACCCGGCCGGCCAGGCCGGCCCCGGCGTCCGCCCCGGCCTCGGCCTCGGGCGCTGTCGCGAAGAGGGTCGCCTGGAAGTCCATGGCGGGAGCGTAGTCGAACAGGTGTGCGACCGACCAGGGCTCGCCCTGGTGCCGTGACCGGGCACCCGGGAGAGTGGGTGCATGAGGCCCGAGCCCGATGCGACGCCGGCGCCGACCCCGTCGCGCCCCCCGGCGGTCCGCGTGCGCGACCTCGTGCGCACGTACGGCGCGGGCGAGTCCCGCGTCCACGCCCTCGACGGCGTCACGCTCGACATCGGGCGCGGCGAGTTCACCGCCGTGATGGGCCCGAGCGGCTCCGGCAAGTCGACGCTCATGCACTGCTGCGCGGGTCTCGACACGCCGGACTCGGGTTCGGTCGTGCTGGGCGACACCGAACTGGTGGGGCTCGGCGACCGCGAGCTCACCCGGCTGCGGCGCGACCGCGTGGGGTTCGTCTTCCAGTCGTTCAACCTCGTGCCCACGCTCACGGCGGAGGAGAACATCCTCCTGCCGCTGGCGATCGCGGGCCGCAAGCCGGACCCGGACGTGCTGGCCTCGGTCATCGCCACCGTCGGACTCGCGCCCCGACTGCGCCACAAGCCGAACGAGCTGTCGGGCGGGCAGCAGCAGCGGGTGGCCATCGCCCGCGCCCTCGTGAGCCGCCCCGACGTCGTCTTCGCCGACGAGCCGACCGGCAACCTCGACTCGCGCTCCGGCGCCGAGGTGCTCGGGCTCCTGCGGCGCAGCGCGGACGAGGTCGGCCAGACGGTCGTCATGGTCACCCACGACGCGGTCGCCGCGGCCTTCACCGACCGCGTCGTGCTGCTCGCCGACGGTCGCGTCGTGGACGAGCTGCGCGCGCCCGACCGCGAGCAGGTGCTGGCGGCCATGGCCCGGACCGACCCCGGCGTGGCGCCCGCGCCGAGCGGCGACGCCTGATGCTCCGCGCGGCCTGGCGGAGCCTGCTCGGACGCAAGGTGCGCCTGGTGATGAGCACGTTCGCCGTCGTGCTCGGGGTGGCCTTCACCTCCGGCTCGCTCATGTTCTCCGACACCCTCGAGCGCTCCTTCACGTCGCTGTTCTCCTCCACCGTGGGCGACGTCGTCGTGCGGCCCGCGTCCGGCACCGGGTTGGGTGGCCCGGGTGGGCCGGGCGGCACGAGCCGCACCGTGCCGGCCTCCCTCGTCGGCGAGCTCGCCGCCGAGCTGACGGGCGGCGGCGGCGCGGCCCGGGTCGACGGCAAGGTCACCGTGCCGGGCGTCAACGTCGTCGACGTCGACGGCAAGGTGGTCGGGGCCCAGGGGGCGCCGGGGCTCGGCCTGGGGTTCGACACCGCCCCGAGCGCGGGCGGCGGGGAGGGGCTGAACCTGACCGCCGGGCGCGCGCCCGAGGGCGAGGCCGAGGTGGCGCTCGACGCGGCGACGGCGGAGCGGGCCGGCTACGAGCTCGGCGACACCGTCTCCCTCGTGACGGCGTCCGAGCGCCCGACGCTCTCGGCGACCCTGGTCGGCCTCGTCGCCTTCGGGGACCGGGCCTCGCTGAACGGCGCGACGGTGACGGTGCTCGAGATGCCAGTTGCCCAGACCCTGCTCCTCGGCGAGCCGGACGCCTACACCGAGGTGTGGGTCAGCGCCGCCGACGGCACCTCGCAGACCGAGCTGCGCGACGCGGTGGCGCCCCTGCTGCCCGACGGCGTCGAGGCGGTGACGGGGGAGCAGGCCTCCGACGAGACCGCCTCGGTGCTGCTCGAGGCCATCTCGTTCCTCACCACCTTCCTGCTCATCTTCGCCGGCATCGCGCTCGTCGTCGGCGGCTTCCTCATCGTCAACACGTTCTCGATGCTCGTCGCCCAGCGCAGCCGCGAGCTCGCCCTCCTGCGCGCCCTCGGCGCCTCCCGCGGCCAGGTGGTGCGCTCGGTGCAGCTGGAGGCGCTCGTGCTCGGCCTCGTCGGCTCGACCCTCGGCCTGGGGCTCGGTGTCGTGCTCGCGATCGCCATCCGCACGCTCTTCGGCCGGTTCGGGCTCGACCTCGAGGGCCAGCCGCTCGTGCTGGAGCCGCGCACGGTCCTCGCGGCGTACGCGGTGGGCGTGCTCGTCACGATGGCCGCGGCCTGGGGACCGGCGCGCCGCACCACCCGCATCGCCCCCGTGCAGGCGCTGCGCGACGACGTGGCCCTCCCCGAGACGACCATCCGCCGCCGCAGCCTGCTGGGGCTGGTGCTGGTCGCGGGCGGGGCGGTGGCCGTGCTGCTCGGCCTGCGGCTCGTCGGCGACGTGCCCCGCCCGTTCTGGTGGCTCGGCGCCGGGGTCCTGGCCGTGCTCCTCGGGGTCTCGGCCGCGAGCCCGCTGCTCGGGCGGCCGGTGCTGCTGGCGGCGCACGCGCTCTACCGCCGGGCCTTCGGGACGGTGGGGGACCTCGCGGGCCTCAACGCCCTGCGCAACCCCCGTCGTACGACGGCCACGGCGTCGGCGCTGATGATCGGGCTCGCGCTGGCCTCGACGATGGCGATCCTCGGCGACTCCGCCAAGGCGTCCGTCGACAAGACCATCGCCGACTCGTTCCCCGGCGACTTCGTCGTCAGCAACCAGGTCGGGCAGGGGTTCTCGACCGCGGTGGCCGGGGCGATGCGCGAGGTGGAGGGCGTCGAGAGCCTGGTGGCGCTGCGCTACGGCGTCGTCGAGGTCGACGGCGGGCCCCAGGGCCTCGCCGGTCTCGACCCCGCCGACCTCGGACGCGGGCTCGAGCTGGAGGTCGTCGAGGGCGACCTCGCCGACCTGCGGGACGGCACGGTCGTCGTCGACACCGAGGAGGCCGAGGAGGAGGGCATCGCGGTGGGCGACGAGCTGGTCGTCGGCACGGTCGGCGGCGAGCGCACGCTCCCGGTGGTCGCGCTGGTCGAGCCGGACCCGGTCATCGGGTTCCCCCTCGCGACGACGACCGGCACGCTCCTCGACGCCGGCTACCGCGACGTCGACTCCACCCTCGTCGTCGAGGTCGCCGAGGACGCCCCCGGAGGGCTGGTGGGGACGCAGGAGCGTCTCGACGCCGTGGTCGCCGACAACCCGCTGCTGACGGTGAAGGACCAGGCGGACTACGCCGCGGAGCAGCGCGAGCCCATCGACCAGCTCGTGCTCGTCGTGCTGGCCCTGCTCGGTCTCGCCCTCGTCATCGCGGTGCTCGGCATCGTCAACACCCTCGCCCTGTCCGTGGTGGAGCGCACGCGGGAGGTCGGCCTGCTGCGCGCCGTGGGGCTGGGCCGGGGGCAGCTGCGCTGGATGATCACGCTGGAGTCGGTGGTGATCGCGCTGCTCGGCGCCGTCCTGGGGCTCGTGCTCGGGGTGGTGCTCGGCGTCGTGCTCATGCGCGCCCTGCGCGACGAGGGCCTGGAGGTCGTCAGCGTGCCCGTCGACCAGCTCGCCGCCTTCGGCGTCGCCGCGCTCGTCGTGGGGGTGCTCGCCGCCGTCCTGCCGGCGCGCCGCGCCGCCCGCCTCGACGTGCTGGGCGCCGTCGGCACGGAGTGACGCAGGCCTGGTCTGGTCCACGGCCGGTCCGCCTGGTCCGTTCTCGGGAAACCTGGTACGGAAATTGAGGTCGAAATGCCGGACACGGGTGCCCCGGGGTCCCTACGGTGAGCCCGTGGACAACGCGGTGGTGGTCGAGCGGGAGCCGCTCAAGCACGTGCAGGTACGTGAGTACGTGCGGGACCTCGTGGGCGAGTGCGCGCCGGGTACGCCGGCTCCCTCGGAACGCGAGCTGGTGCAGCGCTTCGGCGTCGCACGCATGACGGTGCGCCAGGCGATGGACGCGCTCGTCGCGGAGGGCCTGCTCGAGCGGATGCCCGGACGGGGCACGTTCGTGGCCAAGCCCCGCAACCAGGTCGGGCGCCTGCTCAGCTACACCTCCGAGATGCAGCGCCGCGGGCTCCTGCCGGAGTCGCAGACCATCCTCGCGCGGCGCGAGCAGGCCGGCCCCGGCGTGGCCCGGGCCCTCGACCTCACCGAGGGCGACGCCGTCATCCACTGGAAGCGCCTGCGGCGCGCCGACGGCCAGCCGATGTGCATCGAGGACGCCTACCTCAACGAGGTGCTGCTCCCCGGTTTCCTGCAGAGCGGCATGCCGACGAGCCTCTACCACGCGCTGTCGATGCGCGGCCTGCGCCCGAGCTGGGCGGAGGACTCGGTGACGGCCGACGTGCCGACCGCCGAGGAGGCCCAGGCGCTCGAGATCGGCCTGGGTACGCCGGTGCTCCGCGTCGCGCGTCGCGCCGTCGCGGGCGACAAGGTCGTCGAGGTGTCGCGCTCGGTCTACCGCTCCGACCGCTTCACCCTCTACGTGCAGCTCAGCGACGACTGAGCCCGGCGTCATCGAGCCCGCCGCACCCGCCGCACCCGCCGCACCCGCCGGGCGACCGGCCGTCGTCGGCCTCCTCCTGGCGGCTGGCGCGGGCCGGCGCATGGGCCGGCCGAAGGCGCTCGTCGACGACTGGCTGACGCGGTCGGTCGCCACCCTGCGCGCCGGCGGCTGTCCCCGGGTCCTCGTCGTGCTCGGGGCCGAGGCCGCGGCGGCACGCGCCCTGCTCGACGCCGGCCCCGTCCCGCACCCCGCCGAGGACGTCGTGGTCGCCGCCGACTGGGCGGACGGCATGGGCGCCTCGCTGCGGGCGGGGCTGTCCGCCGCACCCTCCGACGCCCCCGGTGTGCTCGTGCACCTGGTCGACCTGCCCGACGTGGGACCCGACGTCGTACGACGGGTGCTCGCCGCCTGGAGCGGCCCGGCGACGGCCGCGCGCGCGGCGTACGGCGACCCCGCCGATCCCCGCCCCGGCCACCCCGTGCTGCTCGGTCGCGACCACCTCGACGCGGCGGGAGCGGTCGCGGGCGGCGACCAGGGTGCCCGGCGGCTGCTCGCCCGGGTGGGCGCCACGTCGGTGTGGTGCGGCGACCTCGCCGGCGGCGCCGACGTCGACCACCGTCCCTGACGCAGCCGCCCCGCACGCGGTCGTCCGGACGGACCCGCTGGCTACGCTGACGGGGTCCACCCGTGCAGGAGGAACCATGACCCCGCTCGCGCCCCTCCGGCCCGTTCCTCCCCACCGGCGCGCCGTGCGCCTCGCCGCCGCCGTGCTGGCCCTCGCGCTCGCCGCGGGCGCGTGCAGCGGCGCGTCCGACGACACGGCGGACGGCTCGGGCTCCGCGTCGTCGGCCCCCGCGTCCCCGGCCCCGCCGTCGGCGTCCTCGTCGGCGTCGGCCCCGTCCTCGACCAGTACGGCGGACGCCCTCCCCGCCGCACCTCACGAGCTGTCGCTGCCCACCCTGATGCGCGAGGAGATGGCCGGCGGCCCGCTGCAGCGGGTGCGGGAGACGGCGGCCGAGGGGCCCTACCGACGCTTCGAGGTCACCTACGACAGCTCCGGCACGACGGTCTCCGGCGTGCTGCTGGTGCCGGAGGGCGCGGGGCCGTTCCCGGCCGTCGTGCTCGCGCACGGCTACATCGAGCCGTCGGCCTACGTCACGGGCCAGGGCATGCGCCGCGAGCAGGACCGGCTCGCCCGGGCGGGGTACGTCGTGCTCCACACCGACTACCGGGGCCACGCGGCGTCGTCGCCCGCGAGCGACCTCGACCGGGAGTCGCGCCTCGGCTACACCCGCGACGTCGTCAACGCGGTGCGGTCGCTCGAGCGGGAGCCGGTCGTCGACGCGGCGCGCACGGCGGTGGTCGGTCGCTCCATGGGCGGCGCGGTGGCCTACAACGTGCTCGTCGCGCAGCCGGGCCTTGTCGACGCGGCGGTCGTCTTCGCGCCGGTCAGCTCCGACTTCGTCGACAACTACGAGCGCTGGGCCGTGCCCGAGCGGGCCGAGGTGGTCGAGCGGCTCACCGCGGGCGTCGGCACGCCCGCGGAGAACCCCGCGTTCTACGCGGGGCTGTCGGCCCGGACGTACGCCGACCGGATCACCGAGCCGGTCCTCATCCACCACGGCACCGCCGACGACACGTGCCCGGTGGTGTGGTCGGAGGAGACGCAGGCGGCGTTCACGGCCGCCGGGGTCGACAGCACGCTGCTGACCTACCCGGGGGAGGGGCACGCCTTCGGCCCGCAGTTCGAGGTGTCGATGGAGCGCACCATCGCGTTCCTGGGCGAGCACCTCACCAGCGCCTGAGGCCCCAGGCGTCAGGCGGCGGTGAGCCGCCCGAGCGGCGCGATCGCCTGGCCGGAGTTCTCGCACACCCAGTGCGGGTCCGGCCCACCGATCTCGGGGTCGACCCGCAGCGCGTGCTCCTCCACCGAGGGACACGTGGTGCAGGTCGGCCACCGCGACCCGCGGTCGAGCAGGGCGTCCTGCACGTCGGTGGCCACGAGCCCGGCCACGAAGGCGAGGCCGTCGGGCCACTGCTCGACCCACCAGCGGCGCTCCGACAGCGCGTTCTCCAGCAGCGACACACCCTCCGCGTCCGCGAAGCCGCGCGCCCCGAGGTCGGCGAGGACGAGGGCGCGGGCGGAGAGCAGCTCGACGTCGGACATGCCCCCATTCTCCGACCGCGCCCAACCACGACGCCCCCGAGCGCCGGGTGGCGGTCGGGGGCGTCAGGGACGGGCCGTGGGGGTCGGGCCGTCAGGTCCGGTGCGTCAGGGGGTCGGCGTGACCGTCACGGTGACCGTGGTGGTCGGGTTGCTCGTGGCGGAGGGCGCCGGGGTGGTCGGGCTGGCCGTGGCGGTGCTCGTCGGCGTGGCCGTCACGGTGACGGTGGTCGTCGGGGCGGGCGCGGTCGTCGTGGGCGCCGTGGTCGGCGCGGTCGTCGGGGCCGTGGTCGTCGGGCTCGCCGTGGGCTCGGTGGTGGGCGTGGTCGGCGGGATGCACAACGCGTTCTGCGGGTGGCCGACGGCGCGCAGGCCGAGGCGGCCGACGTTCGCGACCTGGCCCTGGCGGATGGTGAAGGCCGTCGTGGTGAGGCCGGCGTACTGGCACTGGTCGTTGCCGCCGGTGCCCCACTTCACCCAGCCGCCGTCGGGCCGCTCCAGGACGAGCTTGTAGCCGCCGTTGCTGCGCAGGGCGCCGTTGATGGTGAAGCGGCCGCTCGGCGAGGTCCACGCGCTGCCGACGGGCGCGCCGTACTTGTCGAAGAGGCGCACGAGCACGCTCGGCAGGCCGCGGTCGGTGACGCGGGCGTCGGTGACGGAGCCGGTGACGGAGCCTCCGCGCTGCACGAGCTCGAAGGCGGAGAACAGGACGCCGCCGGCCGGCACGTGGCGCCCGCCCGGCAGCGCGCCGGTGCGGCCCAGGTAGTTGCCCATGTCGGGGACGGTCACGCTGTAGGCGCCGGGCGCGACGCCGGCGAAGTTGACGGTGCCGTTCGTGGCGCGCGCGACGTACCACTGGCCGCTGCTGCGGTTGGTGGCCGTCACCCAGCCGGTGCCCCGCAGGTCCTGCCCGCCGCCGACGACGTTCACGACGAGCGAGCCGGCGCGGTAGTTGAGCTTGATCGCGATGTTCGTGTTGGCCCCGACGCGGCGGCTGGGGAGGTAGGTGCTGCCGGCGGCCCACTGGCGGCGCGCGTCGTAGGTGAAGACCGAGTAGTTGCCGGCCGGCATGCCGGCGACGGCGAACTGGCCGTTGTTATTGGCCGTCGTCTCGAAGGACTGGCCGTACTGGTTCGCGGCGACCACCCGGGCGTAGGAGCCGACGCCGCCGCCGGTCGTCACGGTGCCGGTGATGCTGACGCCCTTGCGCATGACCGCGTCGGCCTGCCGGGTCTGGCCGGGGACGACGGGGACGTAGAGGTCGGCGGGCGCGAACCGGTTGGTGTCGTACGTCGGGCGGGTGTCGGTCACCTGGATCCGGTAGGTGCCGGCGACGACCGGGATCGAGTACGTCGAGCGGGCCGTCGTGTAGCCCAGCTGCTTCCAGTTGCGGTCGAACAAGGTGACCTTGACGGCCCCGCCCCACAGCTGCCCGTTGGCCTGGCGGATCGCCCCGACGAGGCGGGCGTTCGTGGCGGTCGCGGCCTCGGCCCGCGAGCCGACGGAGGTGGAGCCGACGGCGACGGCCGCGCCCGCGACGAGCACGAGCAGCGCGACGAGGGCGGCGAGCGCGTGGCGGCGCGCGGGCGACAGGGCAGCAAGCATCAGGGCGACTCCGGGGAGGGATTGGCGCGGCCGGATCCGCGCCGCCGCCAGCCTAGGGTCGGCGTCCCGCGCCCGCCTTCAAGAAGGTCGCAAGTGACGGGGAAGATCCGTCAGGCGAGCCAGAGCGCGACGTTGAGCGTCAGCGCCAGCAGGACGACGACCATGAGCAGCAGGAACGCCCACAGGCCCGGCCGCTGCTGCGGGACGTGCCCGATCCGACCACCGACGAACGCGACGTAGGGCGGCGCGTAGAAGACGGGCACGACGTCGCCCGGTCGGGCGTGGAACTGCACCGTGGCCCGGCCCTGCTGGAAGATCCAGTGGAGGTAGCACTCCACCTGCACCGGCCCGGGTGGGATCGGGAGGCGGTTGCCGCCGTAGGAGACCCGCGCCGGCACCCCGTTGACCAGCGCGCGCGGGCCGTTGAGCGCCGACGTCAGCGCGTTGCCCTTGACGTGGAGGTCGAGCCACGCCGGCGGGTACGCCGGCTGCTGGCCGTACGGCTGCTGGCCGTACGGCGGCTGGTGGGGCGGGCGCGGCGGCGGCGGCTGGTACGGCGGCGGGTGCACGCGCTCATCCTCGCGCGTCGGCGGCCCCCGCGGTGGTGGAAGCGCGCAGCTCGTCGACGACGTCGCGGTCCGACGTCATGGCCCACCGCACGGTCGCGGTCGACAGCCGGCCCAGGACGGGCACGACGGTGCGCTCGGTCAGCGGCAGGTAGGGCAGACGCAGCGGCAGCCGCGTCCAGGCCGGCATGAGCCCGACCGCGGCGGCGGCGAGCACGCCGTACGGCGCGCGGGCCGGCAGCGGGAGCGGGGGCTTGAGCAGCAGGTAGCGCACGGCCTCCCGGGCCTCGGGCGTCGCGCGGAGCTCGGGGCGGTAGGCGGCGAGGGTCTCGTCGAGCTCGGCCCGGCTGCGGGGGACGTCGGTGGCGCCGAGGGCCTCGGCGACGTGGGCGGCCTGCGCGACGTACGTGTCGGTGTCCTCCGGCGACAGCGGCTCGGCGCCGTAGGCCCGGTGCGCGGCGAGGAAGCTGTCGATCTCGGCGACGTGGACCCAGCGCAGCAGGTGGGGGTCGGAGGCGGCGTAGGGCACGCCGTCGCGCGTCGTGCCCGTGATGCGCTCGTGGATGCGGCGGATCGCGCTGATCGCCGCGTCGGCGTCCGCGTCGGTCGCGAAGGTGGTGGTGGCGAGGAACGTGGCGGTGCGGTTGAGCCGCCCCCACATGTCCTCGCGGTAGGCCGAGTGCTGCGCGACGCCGGCCATGGCCGAGGGGTGCAGCGTCTGGAGCATCAGCGCCCGCATGCCGCCGACGAACATGGACGCGTCGCCGTGCACCCGGCCGATGGGGTCGTCGACCGAGAAGCGCCGCGGACCGGGTCGGCCGTGGATGCGGGCCCGCATGCGCTCGCCGTCCGGCCCCGCGACCCGGGTGAAGAGTGCCTGGCCCAGGCGCTGCCGGGCGTCCGCGACCACCGGGCCCACGACCGGCGTGAGCACGGGGGACAGCACGGGGCCGACCACGGGACCGATGAGGGGGACGCGCATCCCTCCATCGTGCCCCGCGGCCGGTACCCGGACCAGGACGTCGGCTGGTCGCCGTACCGCTCAGTCGCCCTTGACGTTGACGAGCTGGTGCAGCACGTGGCGGACCCGCACGAGGTCGGCCGCGTCCTCCATCACCCGGTCGATCGGCTTGTAGGCCGCCGGGATCTCGTCGAGGAACGCGACGGTGTCGCGGTACTCGATGCCCGCCATGGACTCCTGCAGCTGCGCGCGGGTGAACGTCTTCCGGGCGCGCGTCCGGGAGTACTCCCGGCCCGCGCCGTGCGGCGCCGAGTGGAGCGCGTCCGCGTTGCCACGGCCCACCACGACGTACGACGCCGTGCCCATCGACCCGGGGATGAGCCCGGGGCGACCCGCCTCCGCGTTGATGGCGCCCTTGCGCGAGAGCCAGACGCGGCGGCCGAAGTGCTCCTCCGGCTCGGTGTAGTTGTGGTGGCAGTTGATGGACTCGACGCGCTCGACCGGCCCGGGCTCGCCGACCCACGCCGAGAACTCGGCGACGACCCGGTCCATCATCTCCTCGCGGTTGAGCAGCGCGTAGTGCTGCGCCCACTGCATCTCGATGATGTAGGCGTCGAACTCCGGCGTGCCCTCGGTGAGGTAGGCGAGGTCGCGGTGCGGCAGGTCCACGCCGGCCTGCTCGCACTGCCGCCGCGCGACCGCGATGTGCCGCTGGGCGATCTCGTTGCCCACGCCGCGCGAGCCGGAGTGCAGGAACAGCCACACCCGGTGCTGCTCGTCGGCGGTCACCTCGATGAAGTGGTTGCCGGAGCCGAGCGTGCCGAGCTGCAGCTCCCAGCGAGCCGCGTAGCGGGCGGGGTCGAACCCCGCGGCCTCCGCCCGCGCCGCCAGGTCGTCGAGCCGGGCGCGCGTGTGGTCGCGGCGGACGTCGCGGTTCGCCGCGCCCGCGGAGAGCGGTACGACGCGCTCGATCGCCTCGCGCAGCGCGCGCCGGTCGGCGGGCAGCCGGCCGGTCGTCCAGGCGGTGCGGACCGCGATCATGCCGCAGCCGATGTCGACGCCGACGGCGGCGGGCATGACGGCGCCGAGGGTCGGGATGACCGACCCCACGGTGGCGCCCAGGCCGAGGTGCGCGTCGGGCATCAGGGCCACGTGCGGGTGGATGAACGGCATCGTGGCCGTCGTGACCGCCTGCGCGCGGGTGTCCTCCTCGAGGATCGACGCCCAGCTCATGAGCGTCGGGGTGATCTGCTCCATCGTCGTCCTGCCGTCGTCCCTCTCCGGTCTCGTCCCGCACCGGTCGGCGCGGGTGCGGCGACCACCCGGCCGCCGCGTCCCGCACCGTAGGAGCCGCGAAACGGCTTGCACGACGCGTTTGTCGTGTGCGTGTGGCCGAGTCGACGCCCGCGCCGGGTGGGGTGGCGCGCCGGTGCCCGGCACCATGGAGGGCATGCGTGGGGAGACGGGTACGGCGAGGGGTCACCACCAGCCGGAGGGGTCGCTCCGGGCGCGGTGGCGGCGGTTCACCCGCCCGTGGCCGCACGAGAGCCTGTCCCAGCCCGGCGAGCACGCGGTCGAGCTGCTGGCGACCGGGCCGAACCAGGTGGCGGTCGTCAAGGCCGTCCGGCAGATCACCGGGTGGAAGCTGCTGCCGGCCAAGCAGGCCACCGACCGCCCGCCCGTCGTGCTCGCGACGGGCCTCTCGGCCGGGAGCGCCGAGGCCGCGCGCCGCGTGCTGGAGGAGGCCGGCGCCACCGGCCGCGTCGTGCACCGCGGACCGACGCAGCCGGCGGCCTGAGGGGTCGGCCCGGGCGTCGCCGACGCCGTCGGGTGTCCGCTCGGCGGACGCCGGGACCCACCGGCGGGCGCCGGGGTGGCGCGCCTGCGATGATCGTTCCCGGCCTGCACCGCGACCGATGAGAGTGAGCCCCTGATGGCGCTGCCCGACCTCGCCCCTGCCGACCTCGCCGCCTTCGCCGACGCCCAGCGCGCGGCGTACGCGGAGCTGAAGGCGAAGGGTCTGAAGCTCGACCTGACGCGGGGCAAGCCGTCGCCGGAGCAGCTCGACCTGTCCGAGGGCCTGCTGTCGCTGCCGTCGGGCCACGTCGCCGCCGACGGCACGGACGTGCGCAACTACGGGGGGCTCGCGGGCCTGCCCGAGCTGCGCGCGATCTTCGCCGAGCTGCTGGGCACCTCGCCGGCCAACGTCGTCGCGGCCGGCAACTCGAGCCTGACGCTCATGCACGACACCCTCGTGCAGTCGCTGCTCTACGGGCGCCCGAGCAGCCCCGAGCCGTGGGGCGTCGAGGACGTCGTGCGGTTCCTGTGCCCCGTGCCGGGCTACGACCGCCACTTCGCGCTCGCGGACCGTCTCGGCATCGAGCTCGTGCCGGTCCCGCTGACCGACGAGGGCCCGGACACCGAGGTCGTGGCCACGATGGTCGCCGACGACCCGACGATCAAGGGCATGTGGCTCGTGCCGACCTACGCGAACCCCACCGGCTCGGTGTGCTCGGTCGAGGTGGCGCGCACGCTGGCGTCGATGCCGACCGCGGCGCCCGACTTCACGATCCTGTGGGACAACGCCTACGCGGTGCACCACCTCACCGACGTCGAGACCGCGACGCCCGACATCCTCGGCCTGGCCGCCGAGGCGGGGAACCCGGACCGCGTCGTCATGTTCGCCTCCACCTCGAAGATCACCTTCGCGGGCGCCGGCGTCGCCTTCCTCGCCGGCTCGGACGCCACCGTCGCGGCGTACCTCGAGGGGCTCGGCTTCTACTCCATCGGCCCCGACAAGGTGAACCAGCTGCGCCACGTCGAGTTCTTCGGCGACGCCGAGGGCGTGCGGGCGCACATGCGCCGCCACCGCGACCTCATCGCCCCGAAGTTCGCCGAGGTGCAGCGCATCCTCGGCGAGCGCCTGACCGAGCACGGCATCGCGGAGTGGACCGACCCGGCGGGCGGCTACTTCGTCAGCCTCGACGTGCTCGACGGCACGGCGCGCCGCGTGGTCCAGCTCGCGAAGGAGGCCGGCATCGCCCTGACGCCGGCCGGCTCGTCGTTCCCGTACGGCGAGGACCCGCGCGACCGCAACATCCGCCTCGCTCCCACGCTGCCGCCGGTCGCCGAGGTCACCGCCGCGATGGAGGGCGTCGCGACCTGCGTGCTGCTCGCCGCCGCGGAGAGCCTGCAGGGCTGAGCCCGGGTCGAGCCCCGACCGGGTACGCCGTGCCGCGCGGCGCGGCGTACCCGGTCAGCCCGTGACGCTCGGGGCGCCGTCCAGGACCGCCCCGAGCGGCTGGGGCGCGCTGGCGCCGCCCACGACGTGGGCCACCTCGGGCACGTCGGCGTAGAACTCCCGCGCGGCCGCCGCCTCGGTGTCGCCGCCGGTCACCTCGACCACCAGCCCGTCGGGGAGGGCGTACATCGAGACGGCCGCGAAGCCCTGCCCGGAGTCGCCCAGGTCGAGGTCCTCCATCACGGCGTGCAGGTGCTCCTCGGTGTAGCGGGCGGTCAGCAGCTGCACCGTGACCCCGCGCTCGGCGCCGAGCGCGACGAGCGCGGCGTCGACCTCCGGGTCCGGCGTGGTGCGCCACGCCGTGACCCACCCCAGTCCCTCGTGGACCTTGATCCAGGAGAAGCCGGACCCGCTCCCGACCAGGCGCTGCTGCACCTGGGTCGCCACGTCGGAGAGCGCCACATCGGCCTCGTCGACCACCGCGTCCTGCGGGGCGCCGTCGTCGATCGTCAGCTCGTGGTCGAAGCGGTCGAGGACCGGCGCGGTCGCCGAGCGCACCGCGGCGCGGTCCGGCTCGCCGTCCGCCATCCACGCCGTGACGGTGCGCGTCGCCGGGTCCTCCGCGAACGTGACGAAGGCGAGGCCCGGGTCGAGCGCGACGGCCGCGTAGAGCTGCTCGAGAAGCGGCCGGTCGTCGGGTACGGCGGACGTCGCGGCCTCCGGCGTACCCGGGTCGGCAGCGACACCCGGCTCCCCGCCGCGCAGGGCGAGGGCGCCCACGACGGCGCCGCCGGCGACGAGGAGGACGGCCGCCACCACGGCGGGGACGACGAGGCGGGCGCGTCCGTCCTGTCCGGTGCGGTCGGTCGGGGCGGTGGCTGGCATGGCAGGTCCTCCCGTGGGTGGGTGATCACCGGTACGACGCGCCGGTCGCCGCCACGGTTCCCCTCAGTGCGCGCCGAGGTGACCGCTGAGCCGCTCGTGCATCCCGGCGCTGGCCTTGTTCAGCCCGACCACCTCGACGTGCTTGCCCTTGCCGGCGTACTTGGTCACGACGGCGTCGAGCGCCGCGACGGTCGAGGCGTCCCACACGTGGGAGGCCGAGAGGTCGACGAGCACCCGCTGGGGGTCGCCGGCGTAGTCGAACTGGCTGTAGAGGTCGTTGCTGGAGGCGAAGAACAGCTCGCCGGTGACGGTGTAGCGGGCGAGCTCGCCGTCGGCGTCGGTCTCGACGGTGCGGTCGACGCGCGCGAGGTGCGCGACGCGGCGGGCGAAGAGCACCATCGCGACGAGCACGCCGACGGCCACGCCGATGGCCAGGTTGTGGGTGGCCACGACGACCACGACGGTGCTGACCATGACGGTGGTCTCGCTGCGGGGCATGCGGCGCAGGGTCGACGGCGCGACGCTGTGCCAGTCGAAGGTGCCCACGGCGACCATGATCATCACCGCGACGAGGGCGGCCATCGGGATGCGACCGACGACGTCGCCCAGGCCCACGACGAGGACCAGCAGGAAGAGGCCGGCGCAGAAGGTCGAGATGCGCGTGCGGGCGCCCGACGCCTTCACGTTGATCATCGTCTGGCCGATCATCGCGCAGCCGCCCATGCCGCCGGTGAACCCCGTGATGACGTTGGCCGCGCCCTGGCCCCACGACTCGCGCGTCTTGTCGGAGGGCGTGTCGGTGATGTCGTCGACGAGCTTGGCGGTGAGCAGCGACTCGAGCAGGCCGACGAGCGCCATCGCGAGCGCGTAGGGGGCGATGATCTCGAGGGTCTCCAGCGTGAACGGCACGTCGGGCACGAGGAACGTGGGCAGCGTGTCGGGCAGCTCGCCCTGGTCCGCGACGTCGGGCAGCACCCAGCCGGCGGCGAGGGTGAGCGCGGTCAGCACGACGATGGCCACCAGCGGGGCCGGCACGACGTCGGTGAGGCGGGGGAGGAGCACCATCATCGCGATGCCCGCGGCGACGAGGGGGTAGACCAGCCAGGGCACGTCGCGCAGGTAGGGCAGCTGGGCCGTGAAGATCAGGATGGCCAGGGCGTTGACGAACCCCACCATCACCGAGCGCGGCACGAAGCGCATGAGCCGGGCGACGCCGGCGAGGGCCAGCGCGACCTGGATGAGACCGCCGAGGATGACGGTGGCGATGAGGTGGTCGACCCCGTGGTCGCGCACCACCGGCGCGATGACCAGCGCGACCGCACCGGTGGCGGCAGAGATCATCGCGGGCCGGCCCCCGAGGAACGCGATGCTGACCGCCATCGTGAACGACGCGAAGAGGCCGAGGCGCGGGTCGACGCCCGCGATGATCGAGAACGAGATGGCCTCGGGGATGAGCGCGAGCGCGACGACGAGGCCGGCGACGACCTCGCGGCGCAGCACGGCGGGGGAGCGGAGCGCGGTCCGCACGCGGTGGTCGGGCGGGGGCTGCACGGGTGTCGCGGGCGTCGCGGGTACGGCGGAGGTCACCGCCGCAGCAAACCTCACGTTGCGTGAGGGTTGCAAAGCCGGGGCTGTGTGGCCTGCGCCACGAGGGATGGTCTGCTCAGGTGTCGGCGCGCTCCAGCGTCGCAGCGAGGTCGGCGGCGAAGGCCTCGGCGGTGGCGAGCTCGCGGCGTACCTTCGTCACCCGCTCCTCGGCGTCCGCGTGGTAGGCGGCGAGGCTCGTGAGGAGGCGGTGGCGCTCATCGGGGTCGGGGGCGGCGTCGGGATCCTGGTCGGCGTCCGCGGCGAGGGCGTCGACGATGCCGAGCAGGTCGCGCATCTGGTCGAGGGTGAACCCGAGCGGCTTCATCTGCATGATGAGCCCGAGCCGCGCGAGGTCGGGCTCGGTGTAGAGCCGGAACCCGCCCGCCGTCCGGGCCGACGGCGCCACGAGACCCATCTCGTCGTAGTAGCGGATCGTCCGCAGGCTCAGCCCCGTCCGCGCCGCGACCTCGCCGATCTGCAGGTGGGTGGGTGCGTCGCTCACCGGGCCAGTGTCGCAGGGGTGGTGGGGGGTTCCGGGGGCACCTACGGTGGCGCGATGACCCCGACCGCGAAGGACCTCCGGGCGCTGGCGCGCAGCTCGCCGTGGCTGTGGCGGTCGGCGCACCTGCGCTACCGGGGCGGGCTCGGGCGGGTCGAGGCGTGGGTGGAGCGACCGGGGCGCCTGCGCCTGCGGTTCCCCTCCGGGGCGGAGCAGGTCGTGGAGGAGGGGCCGCCGTCGGCGGTGTGGGTCCCTCTGGGCGGCGCGGCGCGTGCCCCGGAGTGGCGGCGACCGCACGAGGTCGAGCCCGTACGCCGGCGCGACGGCCTGATTCGCCGTCGGCCGCGGGACCTGGGCGTCGTGTACGACGACCCGGTGTGGCGCGACTACAGCTGGGTGGCCCTGCTCGACCCGGTCGAGCTCGCAGCCGGCGTGGAGCTGGACGCCCTGGCCTCCGAGGAGCGGGCGGGGCGGGAGACGTGGACCGCGCGGGCCGTCCCCGTGGAGGGCTACGAACCGCGGTGCGGCTGCTGCGCCCTGCTGTGGTCGGCCGTCGCCGCCCGGGACTCGGGGCTGCCGGTGCGGGAGGGCGCGACGTACCCGCCCTGGTACGACGTCGCCCTCGACCGCGCCACCGGCATCGTGGTCTCGGTGCAGCCCGGTGGGACGGGGTTCGAGCCGTCGGCGAGCCTGTCCTCCGAGGTCGAGGTGGTCGCGCACACGGCGTGGTGAGGGGGCGTGGTGAGGGGGCGGCGACCCTGTCGCCGACCGGCCGCCCGCCCCCGCGGACCGACCTGTGGAGAGTCGTCCGCCGACCCCGGAACTGTCGGTGCTCGCTGGTGTCATGGACCCATGACCGCGACCGCGCTGCACCCCCTCACCGAGGTGCTCGCGCGTCTCGACGACGTGGTGGGTGAGGGGTTCGAGGTCGGCCTGCTGAGCGCGTCACCGAGCGAGACGGGTGCGGCGCTCGTCGAGCTCGAGCGTGCGGCGAACCGCCTGGCCGCCCTGCGCGCCCGGGTCCTGGCCCACGCGGCGGCCGTGCGGGTGGAGGACGAGAACGGCGCGCCGTCGACCGCGGTCTGGCTCGCGAACGCCACCCGGGTGACGCGGGCGGACGCCCACCGCCGGGTGCGGGCGGCCGTGGCCGCCGAGGAGCGGTACGACGCCCTCGCTGTCGCCGCAGCGCGCGGGGCCGTGGCGCCGGACCAGGCGGAGGTGATCGTGCGGGCCCTCGACGACCTCGCCGACGACGTGAGCGGCGACCTGTTGCGCGAGGCGGAGCGGACGCTGGTCGGCCTGGCGGGCGACCACGACGCCAAGGAGCTGCGCGTGCTGGGGCGGCGGATCCTCGACGTCGTCGCCCCGGCCGTCGGCGAGGCGCGGGAGGCGGCGCTGCTGGCCACGGAGGAGCGGGCGGCCGCGGCGAAGGTCTCGCTGACGATGCGGGAGGACGGCCAGGGCTGCGTGCACGGGCGCTTCGTGCTGCCCGAGCTGCACGGCGCCATGCTGGCCAAGATCCTCGACGCGATCGCCTCCCCGCGGCGCGACCACCTGCGCGACGGCGACGGGGTCGCGGACGGTGACGAGCAGCGGCCGTCGTGGCTCCGACGCGGGGAGGCGTTCGCCGAGCTGGTCGAGAGGATGCGCGACGCCGACCTGCCGGACGCAGCGGGCGCGGGGGCCACCGTCGTGGTGACGATGCCGCTCGACACCCTGACCGGCGGTCTCGCGGCGGCGAGCCTCGACACCGGTCACCGGATCTCGCCGGGCGAGGCCCGGCGCCTGGCCTGCGGTGCCGACCTCGTGCCCGCGGTCCTCGGCACCGCGAGCGAGGTCCTCGACCTCGGCCGGGCTGCGCGCCTCCACAACCGGGCGCAGCGCATCGCGCTCGTCGTCCGCGACCGGGGCTGCACCGCAGAAGGCTGCGACGCCCCGCCGCAGCGCTGCGAGGCGCACCACGAGACGCCCTGGTCGCGGGGCGGGCGCACGTCGGTCGACGAGGGGCGCCTGCTCTGCCACCGCCACCACCGCGTCGCCCACGACCCGGCGTACCTCACGGAGAGGCTGGGCACCGGCAAGCTGCGGTTCACGCGGCGGACGTAGGCCGACCCGGCGGGTGGCAGGGGAACGGTCGGCCGACCGATGACTCGGCAGGGTGGGACTGGTCGTACCTACGACCGTGCCCCCACGCACACCCCAGGAGGAAGAATGCAGCACTTCGACGACCGCCGGGACGAGCTGCTCGGCATCGCCCGCTTCACCTTCGTCGACGGCGGCGCCGCCGAGTTCAAGCGGCTCTCGGCCCGCTGCATGGAGATCGTCCGGACGAAGGACAGCGGGACGCTGCAGTACGACATCTACCTCGACGACGACGAGACGGGCGCCGTCGTGATCGAGCGCTACCGCGACTCCGCCGCCCTCGTCGAGCACCTGGCCAACATCGGGGACGACCTCATGCAGGCCATCCTCGCGACCGCGACGTCCGTGGAGGGGGAGACGCTCGGCCGGCCGAGCGACGACCTGCGGGCCCGTATGGCGGAGGGGCCGGTGCGGCTGTTCGTGCCGTACGCCTCGATGTAGGGGACCCGCTCAGAGGCGCGACCCGAGCGAGTCCATCGTGTCGGTGAGCATCGACTGCCAGAAGAGCGACGGTGCCACCACGAGGATGACGAGGAACAGGAGCGCGCCGAGGACAGGACGGCCTCGCACCACGTGCAGCACCGCTCCGACGGCCACGGCGGGTACGACGAACACGGCCGCCGTCGGCAGCTGGACCAGGCACCACGCGAGGATGCCGCCGTACACGAGCAGACCCCACAGACGCGTCTGGACGCGCGCCCGCCGCGACCACCGGGGGCGTGCCAGCGACTGGTTGCGCGTCACGTCCCGCATGGGTAGGTGGCACGAGCGGCAGCTCGCCGCGTTCGGCGGCACGTCGTTCCTGCACACGGGACAGGTCAAGGTCTGCAGCACGGGCGCCCCCCCGGTCGCGGCTGGTCACGGATCGACGGCAGCATCGGCCGGTCGGCGGCTCACCCGAGGTGAACGGCTGCTCCGATCCGGCTGGTCCAGACCGTTGCGCGAGCCCGCTCCCGTCGGATCGAGCCGAACACCGGACCGGGCCCTGTCCCGGCAGCTAGGTTCGGGGCCGGTCGCGACGGGCGGCACGGGTACCGAGCAGGGAGCGCGAGCGGACGCATCGCGTGGTCCGACGGAGGTGGGGACATGCGGAACGACCACGGGGTGCACGTTCCGAGGGCCAGCCTCGGGGCGGCGATGGTCGGGGGCTTCTCAGCGGCGGCCGCCGGCGTCCTCCTCGGGTCGGACGCGGGGGACGACGACCCCGTCGCAACCGCGATCGCCTGCCTGCTCCTGCTCGTGACGGCCGGTGCCTTCGTGGTGTCCTTCCGCGCAGGGGTTGGCGCCCGGCGACAGACGCGGGAGGTGCTGCGCGAGCGGGGCTACCGCCGGGGAGAGCAGCCGTGGCCGTGGGCCGCGCACGGCACCTGGGTCGTCGTGACGCCGGTGGCCGCGGTGACCTTCCTCGCGATGCAGCGCGACGGAGGTTCCGAGGCCGAGTGGTGGGCCGCCTGGCTGATCGTCGTCGGTGCCGGGATCACCGCGGCGCAGGTCGTCTGGTCCGCGGTCCAGAAGGGGATCGGCGAGCGGGCCCGGCGCCGGCAGGGGAGGCGTGTGGACCTGTCGAGGCCGGTCGGTGCCTGGCAGTTGCTGATGGGCGTCCTGATCGGTCTCCTCCTGCTGCTCAACGGCGTCAGCGGGCTCGTCTCGACCGATGACGGCATGCTCACGGCCTGGTGGGACGTGGTGGCGACAGCGGTCGGCGCCCCGCTCCTCGTCGGGATCGCCGTCACGGCGCTGCGGCGCCTCCTCGCGCAGCACTGAGCGGCTGAGCCACGCGCCGGCGTACGTCGGACCCGCGGCGACGGCAGGCGCGTGCCGCGTTTGGCGGCGGCGGACGTCGGGTAGCCAGGCGCCCGGGCCTATCGGGAGGCTCGCCCGCCGAGCCCGACCCCAGGAGTCCCCGTGACGCACCCCGAGCAGCCCGCCCACACCGTGCTGACGCTGAGGCGCACGGTCGTCTCCGTCGCTGCCACTCTCGCCCTCACGATCTTGTTCGGGACCTGGGCAGTGCGCGACGAGGGCGGCGCGCGGGTGGGGGCGGCCGTCGTGGCCGTGCTCGCCCTCCTCCTCGCGCTGATGTTCGTCGCGGGCTACGTGCGCGCGCGACGGGTGCAGCGGAACCCGGACTCACCCGAGGCGCGCCGGATGCGGGAGACACTGGCAGCTGTCCCGCCGCCGCCGAGCGGGCCTCACCGGTGGGTGGGGCTCGGCCTCTCCGTGGGGTTCTTCGTCCTGCTCGCGCTGCGGGGCATCGACGGTCTGTCCGACCCGCTGGTGGTGACCCTCCGCGTGCTCCAGGTCGTGATCTTCGTCGGGATGGTGGTCTTCAGCATCCGTGAGCTGCGCCGCCACCGGAGGTGGTCCCGCGAGCACCGCACCACCGCCTGACGGGCCCACCCGGCTACCGCGCGGGGCAGCCCTGTCGAGGCACGCTGCTAGCTCACGCCTGGACAGTGACGACGAACCACGCGTCGTCGTCGACGCGGAGGACCTCGCCCGTCGCGACGACCACCACCGTCGGCACCACGTCGTCGTCGAAGGAGCGGTCACCTCCGTCGTCGACGAGACCCACGAGCTCCGACCCGCTCGGCAGCCGCTCCACCGGGACGCGCCCGTCGCCCACGACCATCGCGAGGTCGACCACCCGCCCGCTCACCTCCACGAACGGCTCCGCCCGCTCCGGGTCCAGATGCCAGGCGCGATCCAGGCGGCCGTCGTACGGCAGGCACGTCCATCGGACTACCTCACCGCGCTGCACGGCCTCACCGCAGCAGTCGTGCTCCCACCCGCCGACGTACACCTCGACGGGTCGAGGAGGGCTCACACCCCCAGCTCCTCCGCGTCGAGGATGCGGTACGCGTACCCCTGCTCGGCGAGGAAGCGCTGGCGGTTCTGCGCGAAGTCGGCGTCGACGGTGTCGCGGGAGACGACGGTGTAGAACCGCGCGACCTTGCGCTCGCCGCCGGGGCCGGGGTCGCCGGGGCGCAGCAGCCGCCCGAGGCGCTGGGCCTCCTCCTGCCGCGAGCCGAACGAGCCCGACACCTGGATGGCGACCTCGGCGCTCGGCAGGTCGATGGAGAAGTTCGCGACCTTCGACACCACCAGCCGCCGGATCTCCCCGGTGCGGAACGCCTCGAACAGCCGCTGGCGCTCCTTGACCGTCGTCTCGCCCTTGATGACGGGGGCGTCGAGGGCGGCGGCGAGCTCGTCGAGCTGCTCGATGTACTGCCCGATCACGAGCAGCGGCTGCGCGGCGTGCTTCTCGACCAGCGACTTCACGACCTGCGTCTTGCGGCTCGTGCAGGCCGCCAGCCGGTAGCGCTCCTCCGGCTCCGCGGTCGCGTAGACCAGTCGTTCGTCGTCGGGCAGCGTCACCCGCACCTCGACGCAGTCGGCGGGCGCGATCCAGCCCTGGCTCTCGATGTCCTTCCAGGGCGCGTCGTACCGCTTGGGACCGATGAGGCTGAACACGTCGCCCTCGCGCCCGTCCTCCCGCACCAGCGTGGCGGTCAGGCCGATGCGCCGGCGGGCCTGCAGGTTCGCCGTCATCCGGAAGATGGGCGCGGGCAGGAGGTGCACCTCGTCGTACACGATGAGGCCCCAGTCGCGGGCGTCCAGCAGCTCGAGGTGGGGGTAGACGCCCTTCCGCTTCGTGGTCAGCACCTGGTACGTCGCGATGGTGACGGGCCGGATCTCCTTGGTCGAGCCGGAGTACTCGCCGATCTCCTCCTCCGTCAGCGACGTGCGCTTGACCAGCTCGTCCTTCCACTGCCGCGCGCTGACGGTGTTGGTGACGAGGATCAGTGTCGTCGCCTGGGCGTGCGCCATCGAGGCCGCGCCGACGAGGGTCTTGCCGGCGCCGCAGGGCAGCACCACGACGCCCGAGCCGCCGTGCCAGAACGAGTCGGCGGCCTCGCGCTGGTAGGGCCGCAGCGTCCACTCGTCCTCGTTGAGCGAGATGGCGTGGGCCTCGCCGTCGACGTACCCCGCGTAGTCCTCCGCGGGCCAGCCGATCTTGAGCAGCGCCTGCTTGAGGTTGCCGCGCTCGGAGGGGTGCACGGCCACGGTGTCGGGGTCGACGCGCTCGCCGAGCATGCCCTGGACGCGCTTGGCGCGCAGCACCTCCTCGAGCACCGGCCGGTCGGTCGTCGACAGCACGAGGCCGTGCACGGGGTGCTTCTCGAGGCGCAGCCGGCCGTAGCGGGCCATCGTCTCGGCGACGTCCACCAGCAGCGCGTGCGGCACCGGGTAGCGGCTGTAGGACAGCAGGGTGTCGACGACCTGCTCGGCGTCGTGGCCCGCGGCGCGCGCGTTCCACAGCCCCAGCGGGGTGAGCCGGTAGGTGTGCACGTGCTCCGGGCTGCGCTCCAGCTCGGCGAACGGCGCGATCGCCTTGCGGCACTCCGCCGCCTGCTCGTGGCCGATCTCGAGCAGGAGCGTCTTGTCCGACTGGACGATGAGGGGGCCGTTCACCGCTCCAGCGTACGAGCCACCCGTACGGCGGCCGCACCGCCGCTGCACGGCGGCCGCACCCCGGCTACACGGCGTGGACCGCCGTGATGCGGTGCACGGCGAAGACGCGCTCGTCGTCGCTGCGGTGGTCGTACGCCGTGAGCTGGCCGCCCTCGACCCGGCGGGGGTCGACGACGCGCTCGAGGAAGGTGCCGTGGTTGTCGACGTACGCGATCCGCACGGTCGACCCGAGCTCGATCGCCTCGCGCAGCATGCTCAGCGCCGCGGCCGGCGTCGTGGTCGCGGGCCGGGGCGCCGGCGTACCAGGAGCCCGTGGCTCGGGGGCGGGACGGGAGGCCACCGCGCGGTCGCCGGCGCGCACCGCGGTGACGACGGCCGAGGCGTGCGCGGCCTCCCGCGCCGCGCTCGCG
>NZ_JAHWBL010000018.1:0-61365 GCF_029493445.1 Nocardioides sp. ChNu-99
GGGCCCGGCGCCGCCCCCCACGACCGCGTCCCCCGCGTCGGCGCCGGTGGCGCCCGCGCCGGACGCCGCGGGGGTGGCCGTGGCGGGCGGCGCGGCCAGCCAGGACAGGTCGCCGGAGTGCGTGTTGGTCTGCAGCACCATCGGGCGCGCGGCGGTGTAGCGGATCACCGTGAGCGACGCCGGGTCGGCGTGCAGCCGCTGGAACAGGTCGAGGTGCAGCCCGAGCGCGTCGGCCAGCACGGCCTTGACGATGTCGCCGTGGGTGACGGCGAGCCAGACGGCGCCGTCGCCGTGGGCGGCCGCCACCTCTGCGTCCCGGCGGCGGACCGCCTCGACCGCGCGTTGCTGCATCGCCCGCAGGGTCTCGCCGCCGGGGAACCGCACGGCGGACGGCTGCTGCTGCACGACCTTCCACAGCGGGTCCTTCGCGAGCTCCGCGATCGGGCTGCCCTGCCAGTCGCCGTAGTCGCACTCGGCGAGCCCCTCGTCCACCTCGACCTCCGGGCGGGCCGGGGCGTCCGCGGGGCGGTGGGCGGCGACGTACGACGCGGTCTGCCGGCACCGCTCCTGGGGGCTGGAGACGAGGGCGGCGAGCGGCACGACGGCGAGCCGGGCGGCGGCGTCCTCCGCCTGGCGCTCCCCGGTGGCGTCGAGGCGGACGCCCGGCGTGCGCCCCGCGAGCACACCCCCGGCGTTCGCCGTGGTGCGGCCGTGGCGCTGGAGGATGACGGTCGGCATGGGCCCGACAGTATCGGGGGGCCTAGGTTGTGCCCGTGATCGTGGACAACGCCCTCTACCGCGCCGGGCGGCGGGTCGAGGTGGACTGCGCCGCCAGCGACCTCGCCGGCGTGATCGCCGCACGGGAGCCGGGCGACTTCGTGTGGGTCGGCCTGTTCGAGCCCGACGCCGCGGAGATGGGCGAGGTCGCGCAGCACTTCGGCCTGCACCCGCTGGCGGTCGAGGACGCGGTCAACGCCCACCAGCGGCCCAAGCTCGAGCGCTACGACGACCAGCTCTTCGTCGTGCTGAAGACGCTGTGGTACGTCGACGCCGAGGACGCCGTCGAGACCGGCGAGATCGCCGTCTTCGTGGGGCGCGACTTCGTCGTCCACGTCCGCCACGGCGCCGGCAGCGAGCTCCACGGCGTGCGGCTCGACCTGGAGCGGCGCGCGTCGGTGCTGAGCCACGGGCCGTCGGCGGTGCTCTACGTCCTGTGCGACCGCGTCGTCGACGACTACGCGGAGGTCGGGACGAGCCTCGAGGTGGACGTCGACGAGGTCGAGGCGTCGGTGTTCTCACCGGTGCGCACCGACGACACGGCCCGCATCTACACCCTCAAGCGCGAGCTGGCCGAGGTACGTCGGGCCGTGCTGCCGCTGCGCGAGCCGCTGCGCCGCATCGTGGCCGGCGACGTCGACGTCGACGGCGTGGCGGACGAGGCGGCACCGTACTTCCGGGACGTCGCCGACCACCTGACGCGGGTGACGGAGGTGGTGGAGTACCTCGACGGCCTGCTCGCGGCGGCCTTCGACGCCCAGGTGGCCCGCATCTCGGTGCAGCAGAACGAGGACATGCGCCGGATCTCGTCCGGCGTCGCCCTCGTGGCGGGGCCGACGCTCGTGGCCGCGGTCTACGGGATGAACTTCGACCACATGCCCGAGCTGCACTGGACGCTCGGCTACCCGATGGCCCTGGCCCTCATGGTGCTGATCTCCGGGTTCCTGTGGTGGCAGTTCAAGCGGTCGGGCTGGATGTAGGCGCCCCCTACGCCCTACGCCCTACGCCCGACCCCCGGCGCGCTCACGCGCTCAGGCGCTCAGCACGCCCGCCGCGAGCAGGCCCATGACGCCGAAGCCCAGGACGACGCGGTAGGTGACGAAGGGCAGGAACGACCGCGTGGAGACGTAGCGCAGGAGCCACGCGATGACGGCGTACCCGACGAAGAAGGACACGACGGTCGCGGTGATCGTCGGACCCCAGCCGTAGGGGTTGTCGGAGCCCGGGACGTCCTTGAGCTTGTAGACCCCGGCGCCCAGGACGGCGGGGATCGCGAGCAGGAAGGCGTAGCGGGCGGTGACCTCCCTCTCGTACCCCAGGGCCCGGCCCATCGAGATGGTGGCGCCGGAGCGGGAGACGCCGGGCACGAGCGCGGCCGCCTGCGCGAGGCCCATGAGGACGGCGTGCCCGGCCGTCAGGTCCTTGAGGGTGCGCTCGGTGGAGCCGTAGCGGTCGGCGACGCCCAGCACGATGCCGAGCACGACCAGCATCGTGGCGACGATCCACAGGCTCCGCAGGGCGCTGTCGATCGCGTCCTCGAAGAGCAGGCCCAGCACCACGATCGGCAGCGAGCCGACGATGATGAACCACCCCATGCGCGTGTCGAGGTGGCCGCGCAGCTCGGGCCGCACGAAGGAGCGCAGCCACGACGAGGCGATGCGCCAGATGTCCTTGCGGAAGTAGAGGAGCACGGCGAGCTCGGTGCCGATCTGGCACACGGCCGTGAACGCCGCACCGGGGTCCTCCCAGCCGAGGAGCTCCGGGAAGATGCGCAGGTGCGCGCTGCTCGAGATCGGCAGGAACTCGGTCAGTCCCTGGATGATGCCGAGCACGACGCCCTGGAGGTAGTCCCACACGGGCGGTGAGCCTACGGGGCCGCCGGTGGGGCGCGGCCCGCGGCGGCCGGCGCGTGCGGTGTGGGTCACCTCACGGTGGCGGCGCGTCCTCGCGCGCCGCGCGGCACCGGGGTGGATAGGTTGGCCCGCATGCATCAGCGAACGGTCGGCGCGACGGGCCTGCGCGTCTCACGCCTGGGGCTGGGCACCATGACCTGGGGCCGCGACACCGACGAGCACGAGGCGCGCGAGGCGCTGGGCGCCTTCACCGAGCGCGGCGGCACGCTGCTGGACACCGCGGCGGCGTACGGCGACGGCGCCGCCGAGGAGCTGCTCGGGTCCCTGCTGGGCGACGTGGTGGCCCGCGACGACGTCGTGCTGGCGACCAAGGCGGGGCTGGGCCAGCGCCGCGGCACCCCCGGCCGTGGCGCCCGTGACACCTCGCGCCGGGCCCTGCTCACCACCCTGGACGCCTCCCTGCGCCGCCTCGGCACCGACCGGGTCGACCTGTGGCAGGTGCACGTGTGGTCCGACGACGTGCCGCTCGAGGAGACCCTCGCCGCGCTGGACCACGCGGTGGCCACCGGTCGAGCGCTCTACGCGGGGGTCTCGAACTACACCGGCTGGCAGGTGGCCCGCGCCGCGACGTGGCAGCAGGCCGTGCCGGGCCGGGCGCCGCTGGCCTCGCTGCAGGTCGAGTACTCCCTGCTCAACCGCGCCGTCGAGGTCGAGGTCGTGCCGGCCGCCGAGCACCTGGGGCTGGGCCTGCTGCCGTGGTCGCCGCTGGGGCGCGGCGTGCTGACGGGCAAGTACCGCACCGGCACGCCGACCGACTCACGCGCCGCGACGTCCCACCTGGCCTCGTTCGTCGAGCCCTACCTCGACGACCGCTCCCGCGGCGTCGTCGAGTCGGTGGTGAAGGCCGCCGACGGGCTGGGCTGGTCCCCCGCCGAGGTCGCCCTGGCGTGGGTGCGCGACCGTCCCGGCGTCACCGCACCGGTGGTCGGGGCGCGTACCGCCGCCCAGCTACGCTCGGTCCTCGGTGTCGAGGACAAGGTGCTGCCGGCCGAGATCGCCGACGCCCTCGACGACGTGTCCGCCCTCGACTGAGTCCCACCCGCCCGAGTCCCACCCGCCCCCGGAGGTGACCTGCGTGACCCGACCGCCCCAGCGTCCCCGCCGCACGCTCTCCCCGGGAGTGGAGTGGGAGTACCGCGACGTGGTGCTCGCGCGCCACCTCTCCCGCAACGCGGTGCGCCAGGCGCTCGTCGAGATGGCCGAGCACGGCGGCTGGGAGCTCGACCGGGTGCGGATCGCCACCGACGGCGGGCGCCGCGTCGTCGTGCGCCGCAAGATCATCCGCCAGCGCCCGACCCTCTGGGCGAGCTAGGCGTCGCCGAGGAACCGGTCGAGCACCCGCGCGCCGAACTCGAGCGCGTCGACGGGCACCCGCTCGTCGACCCCGTGGAACAGCGCGGTGAAGTCGAGGTCGGCGGGCAGGCGCAGCGGCGCGAAGCCGTAGGAGCGCATCCCGAGCTGCCGGAAGTGCTTCGCGTCGGTGCCCCCGCTCATGAGGTACGGCGCCACGAGGGCGTCGGGGTCCTCCGCCAGGAGGCTGCGGCTCATCGCGTCGACGAGGTCGCCGTCGTACGGCGTCTCCCACGGCTGCTGGTGGGAGACGAAGTCGATCTCGACGTCCTCCCCCGTCAGCTCGGCGAGCGTCGCGAAGAACTCGTCCTCGAAGCCGGGCAGGAAGCGGCCGTCGACGTGCGCGGTCGCCTCGGTCGGCACGACGTTGACCTTGTAGCCGGCGCTCAGCATCGTCGGGTTGGTGGAGTTGCGGATGACGTTGCCGAGCATGCGCGCGGCACCGCCGAACTCCTCGACCAGCGCGGGGGCGTTCTCCGGCGTGGCGGGCACGCCGGCGAGCTCGCCGATGGTCGCGAGGAGCACCTCCATCGTGGGGGTGAGCCGCACGGGCCACCGGTGGGCGCCGATGCGGGCGACGGCCCCGGCGAGGTCGGTCACGGCGTTCTCGGTGTTGACCATCGAGCCGTGCCCCGCGCGGCCCCGCGCGGTCAGCTTCATCCAGGCCATGCCCTTCTCGGCGGCCTCGACGAGGTAGACCCGGCGCCCGCGCACCGTGGCGCTGAAGCCGCCGACCTCGCCGACGGCCTCGGTGCAGTCGGCGAGCTCGTCGGCGTGGTGCTCGACGAGCACCTGGGCCCCCTTGTGACCGCCGGCCTCCTCGTCGGCGGTGAAGCAGAGCACCATCGGGCGGTCGGGCACCTGGCCGGCCCGGGCGCGGGCGCGGACGACGGAGAGCAGCATCGCGTCGAAGTCCTTCATGTCGACGGCGCCGCGGCCCCACACGTAGCCGTCCTGCACCTCGCCGGAGAAGGGGTGCACCTGCCAGTCCTCGGCGGCGGCCGGGACGACGTCGAGGTGGCCGTGCAGCAGCAGCGGGTCGCCCTCGGACCCGCCCCAGCGCGCCACCACGGACGTGCGCCCGGGCTCCGACTCGTAGAGCCGCGCGTCGATGCCCACCTCGTCGAGGAGGGTGGCCACGTGCTCGGCGGCCTTCCGCTCCCCCGGCCCCGAGTCGTCGCCGTAGTTCGAGGTGTCGATGCGGATGAGGTCGCGGCACAGCTCCACGACCTCTGCGGCGGGGTCGTAGGAGGGGGCGTACGACGCGTCGGCTCCCGGGTTGCTCGTCTCGTCGCTCATGCGCGCCATCCTCGCAGGCGCGACCAGACCCCGGCTCCGGGGACGGACCTCGCACCGACAGCGTCGGTGGCGTGGGGCAGGCTGCTGCCATGCACACGTCGACCTCGGGGGTCCCGGCGGGCGGGGGCCCGCGGTGACCGGCGTCGCGACCTGGCTCCTGCTGCTGGGCGCCTGCGACCTGTTCCGCGCCCACCGCGACCTCACCAGCCTGCGCCGGCGGCTCACCCTCGCCGGGGCGACGCTGGCCGGCACCGTCGTCGCCGCGCTCGCGGCCGACCCGTCGGGCCGGGGCTGGTGGGGCTGGGCCGGGGTCGGGGCGTCCGCCGCGCTGTGGGTGCTCGCCTCGGCCGCCGCGCTGGGCCGCGCCCGCGCCCTGCCGGCGGGGGTCCCGCTGGTGCGGGGGCGCTGGCTGTTCACGACGGCGTACGTCGCGCTGCTGGCCGGGCTCGTCGCGGTCGTGCTGTGCGGCCCGGCCATGGGCGAGGTCGCCGCGCTCGAGCGGCTGGTGGACCGGAGCGTGGCGGCCGACACGGACGCCGACCTGCTGCTGCTCGTCGCCGGGGTGCTGCTGGTGCAGGTGTCGACCGCGAACGTCGTCGTGCGCCTCCTGCTCGACCTCGTGGGCGTCCCCGCCCACGACAACGAGAAGCAGCTGAAGGGCGGCCGGGTGCTGGGCCCGATGGAGCGGGTGGTCGTCGTCGGCCTCGGCCTCGCCGGCAACCTGACCGGGGCCTCGCTCGTCATCGCCGCCAAGGCCCTGCTGCGGTTCCCGGAGCTGCGCGCGCCGACGCCGGGGACGCCGCCGCCGGGCGGGCCGAGCGACGTGACGGAGTACTTCCTGGTCGGCAGCCTGGCGAGCTGGCTGTTCGCCTTCGCAGGCGTCGCGCTCGTCGCGGTGGTGCGCTGAGCGGCGGACCCTCAGTTGAGCGGGCGCGTCCCCTCCGGGACACCACCGTCGGCGTGCACCGCCTCGACGAGCTCCGCGAGCGCGGTCAGCGCCACCCGCTGCGAGAGCGGGCCGTAGGACACCCGGGCGACGCCCAGCTCCTGCAGGCGCGACGGCGACGGCACCCCGGGCAGGCCGATGACCGTCAGGCGCTGCGGGCCGAAGGCGTCGACGAGCGTGCCGATCTGCTCCTCGTCGAGCGGGCCCGGCACGAAGACGACGGGCGCGCCGGCCTCGAGGTAGGCGCGGCCGCGGGTGACGGCCTCGGCCAGCGGGTCGGCGGCGCCCTTGACGAACGCGTCGGTGCGCGCGTTCAGCACGAAGTCGGGCACGCCGGCGTCGGCCGCCGCGGCCATGACGGCCTCGACCTGGGCGACGGCCTCGTCGAGGGGCTTCAGCTGGTCCTCGAGGTTGGCCCCGACGGCCCCGGCGGCGATGGCGGCCCGCACGGTGGCGGCGGCGTCGCCGTACCCGCCCTCGAGGTCGGCCGTGACGGGCAGGTGGGTGGCGGCGACGATGCGGCGGACCTCCTCGACCATCTCGTCGACGGGGATGTTCTCGCCGTCCTCGTAGCCGCGGGAGGCGGCGATGGAGTGGCTCGCGGTGGCCAGGGCGGTCGTGCCCGGCAGGTCGGTGACGACCTTCGCCGAGATGGAGTCCCACACGTTGACGACGGTGAGGATCGCCGGGTCGGTGTGCAGGCGCAGGAGGGCGGTGGCGGCGGCAGCGGTGTCGGTGCTCATGGGTCCGAGCATGCCAGCCGGGGCGCCTCAGCGGTGGTCGAGCGGGCGGCCGAGCAGCGGGCCGACGAGGGCCCGGATCGCGGGCGACGGGGGCAGGCCGAGCTCGGTGGCGAGCAGGCGGCGGTAGCCGTCGTACTGCCGCAGGGCCTCGGCGTGGTTGCCCTCGGCGAGGTGCACCTCGATGACCTGGCGGTGGGCGGTCTCGCGCAGCGGCTCCGCCCGGACCGCGGCGAGCCCGGCAGCGAGCGCCGCGCTGTAGCGCCCGACGCCCCGCAGGCCCACCGCGCCCCGCTCCAGGGCGTGCAGCCGCTTCTGGCGGTAGCTCTCCTGCTCGACGTGGAGCCACGGCTCGTCCCAGTCGGGCAGCAGGTCGAGGTCGAGGAGCCCGAGGTCCTCGTCGACCGACTCCGGCGGCGGCTCGGCGCAGAGGGCCTGCGCGAGACCCTCGGCCCGCACGAGGTCGACGTCGACGTCGGGGTCGAGCCAGACGCAGGCCGAGTCGGAGCGCACGAGCACCCGGCCGCGCGGTCGGGGCAGGCGCCACAGCACGGAGCGCAGGTTCGACGCCGCGCGTCCGGGAGGCAGGTCCGGCCAGAGCCGCTCGGCCGCGGCAGAGCGTGGCGCGCGACCGCGACGACGCTCGAGGCACAGCAGCGCGAGGAGCCGCTGACCCGCGCGGGAGACGCGCAGCGGCTCGTCCTCGAACGTCACCGCGAAGCCGCCCAGCAGCGTGAGCCGCGCTGTGGTCATCCTCGTACCTCCCCCTGCTCCCTCCTACAGGTGCCCGCGCCGGTCGCCTTCATGCGGGCCCCCTGCTGCCCGGTACGGCGGGCCCTCGCGGCCGTCGTGACGCCCCGGTGACGCGGCGGTGACGCCCGGGTCGCGCCGGCCCCCACGCCGGGTCGACGGACCACGGACGCGACGGGCCACGGGGGCGGCGCGGGCGCGACACGAGTGGGGCCACGAGTGGGGCCACGAGTGGGGCCACGGGGTGACGACGGGAGTTCGACGCGACCGCGCACGGTCGCGCCCACGCCGGCGTCACGGCCGGCTGTGAGTGTCGTCGTCGGGAGGCAGCGACCGTCGCCGCCGCCGAGAGGAGACACCGTGTTCCGCCACAGCAAGGAGCTCCAGTTCGACGTCAAGCCCGAGCGCCCCGACGCCCTCTTCGCAGCGAAGCTGCAGGAGCTCGTCGGCGGTCAGTTCGGCGAGATGACCGTGATGATGCAGTACCTCTGGCAGGGCTGGAACTGCCGGATGCCCGGCAAGTACAAGGACATGATCATGGACATCGGGACGGAGGAGATCGGCCACGTCGAGATGCTCGTGACGATGATGGCCCGCCTCCTCGAGGGCGCCCCGTCCGAGACCCAGGCCGAGGCCGCCGCCGCCAACCCGGCGCTCGCCGCGGTCCTCGGGGGCCAGAACGTGCAGCACGCCATCGTCACCGGCGGCGCCGCGACCCCCACCAACAGCCAGGGCGTGCCGTGGAACGGCGGCTACATCGTGGCCAGCGGCAGCCTGCTCACCGACTTCCGCAGCAACGTCGCGGCCGAGGCGCAGAGCCGGCTGCAGACCGCCCGCGTCTACCAGATGACGGACGACCCGGGGGTCAAGGAGACGCTGCAGTTCAACCTGGCCCGCGACACGTTCCACCAGCAGCAGTGGCTGCTCGGCATCGAGCAGCTCATCGAGGACGGCTTCACCGACGGCATCGAGGACTCCCTCGCCGCCGAGGAGAAGACGGAGCCCGGACGCACGTTCTACAGCTTCCACGAGGGCAGCACCGCCCACGAGGGCCGCTGGGCGCAGGGCACGACGATCATCGGGGGCCACACGATCGCCTTCGAGGAGGGCCGCCCGCTCGGGGACGACATCCAGGAGGTGCCCGCCCCCGACCCGCTGCTCTTCGCGACGTACGACGGGAGCAAGGGCCCCGGCAAGCCGGGCAACGCGGCCGGCGCCTACGCGCAGGGTGCCGAGAACCTCCTGCACAAGGCGAAGGAGAAGCTCACCGGCGAGTGAGCTGACCACCCATGACCGAGCTCCTCTGGCGCCCGATGGCGGACGCGTTCCTCGGGGTCGGCGTCTTCGTCGCCCTCCTGGTCGCCCCCTTCGGCTGGGCGCGCCTGCGGTGGGGCCACCGGATCGACGACGTCCTGCGTCGTCGCCGCGGGCTGGCCCCACTGGCGGGGGCCGCCCTCACCATGCCCCCGGGCTGCGGCGGCGCGATCCTGGTGGTCAGCCTCCACGGCCGCGGCGCGGTGTCCTACGGCACCGCGGTCGCCGCCCTCGTCGCCACGATGGGGGACGCCTCCTGGGTCCTCCTCGCGGCCGACCCCCTGCTGATGGTGCAGATCAAGGCGCTGATGCTCGTGGTCGGGGCGGTGACCGGGTACGTCGTCGACGCCCTCGGCCTCGACCCCCGCGCCGACGCCCCCCGGGCGGCCGCACCCGCCGTACCCGTGCTGGTCGGCGCCGCCGCCGTCGCTCCCCCGACCGGCCCGGCAGCTCCGACGGGCCGGCCGGGTCCGCTCCCGGGCCCCGTGCCGGGTACGGCGGTCCCCGCCGTCTCCCTCGCCGACGCCTCCCGGGCGCCCGTGGCGGTCTTGTGGCTGCTGCTGGTGGTGGGCGCAGCGCTCAGCATCCCCGCCACGTTCCGGCTGCTCGACCCCGCGGCGCTCGGTCCCGCCCTCGGCGGAGTCGACCCGTCGCTGGTCGTCGGGTGCGCCGGCACCCTGGCCGCGCTCTGCTACCTGCTCGCCGGCCGTGGGAAGCAGTGCCCCGCGGGCCCCAGCGACATGGCCGGCGTGCTGCGGGCCGGCGCGCACGACGTCGCGGTGGTCACCAGCTGGGTGGCGCTCGCGTTCGTCGGCTGGTCCCTGCTCTCCGCCACCACCGGCTTCTCCCCCGCCGACCTGCCGCTCGTCGGGTTCGTCGGCGTGCTGGTGGCCGCGCTCGTCGGGCTGGTGCCCGGCTGCGCGCTCCAGATCGTGTTCTGCGGGTTGTTCGCCGCCGGCGGCATGCCCGTCTCGACCTTCGTCGCCAACGCCCTCAGCCAGGACGGCGACGCGCTCATCCCCATGCTCGCCCTGCAGCCCCGCTCGGCCGTCGTCGCCGCGGCGGTGACCACCGTGCCGGCGCTGCTCGTCGGCACCCTGCTGCTCCTGCTCACCTGACCCGCCCACCTGACCCGCCCACCGACTCCGGAGGCCGCCATGACCGTCGCCCTGCTGTCCCAGCTCGCCTCGACCCCGGCCGCCCCGGCGCTGGCCACGCTCTACCTGGCCGTGCTGGGTGCCGTCTTCCTCGCCGCGCGCCGCGGCGCGCGCCGGTGGGCGCGCGCCGCGGTGGCTCCGGGCCTGTCGGTCCGGTCGGTGGTGGTCGCGACCGCCTCAGCGATCGCGGCCCCGGTGGGTGCTGGAGCGGTCGCCGTGCCGCAGCACGCCGGCCTGCTCCACGCGTCCGGCGACGCCGGCCAGGGCGGTGCTGCCCCGGTGCAGCGCGGGGGCCATCGCGGCTGACCCGTGCCGGGCCCCGACGTCCAGCAGGTCGCGGCTGCGGTCGATGACCGTCAGCGGCAGCGCCGCGAGGGCGTTGCCCGGCGGGCGCCGGGCCACCAGCGGGTGCGGACGGGTCGGGGCGGTGCGCCGCACCGCCTCCCAGGCCACCCCGAGGGCGCGCAGGCGGGCGGTCGACAGCGCGTCCTGCAGGCGCGGCAGCAACGCGTCCTCCTCGTCGCGGACGTCCTCGCGGAGCACCTCGACGAGACGGTCGACGAGGGCCTGGTGCCGCTCGAGCGGGAGACCGTCGGACTCGAGCTCGGTCCAGAGCTCGTTGACCTCCTGGTGCTCCTGCTCCACCTGCAGCGTCAGCGCCTCCCCGTCGGGCAGCACGCGACGGGCGGCGGGCCAGACGACGGACTCCTCCGCGAAGGCGTGCGGGAAGACGAGCCGGGCGACCCGGTGGAGCACGTCGCGCCGCTCGGTGCTGCTGGGCCTGGTCTCACCCAGCTGGTGCAGCAGCCGGTCGAGGTGGACGTGGTCCCGCTTCTGGCGCACGAGGATGCTCCAGGTGCCGCCCAGCTCGGCGTCCGTCTGGTCGGCGATCGAGCGGGCCATCACGCCACCCCCGCCTCGGCCGCGCGGTCGGCGGCGGCCGCGGCTCCGTCGTACCAGGGCAGGCCGTGGCCCGGCAGCACCACCTCGGCGCCCGTGGCTGCGATGGCCTCGAGCGAGCGGACCGCCACCTCCGGGTCCTTCGTGGCCCCCGACGCGACCACGCGCGGGCCGCGTCGTCCGGTGTAGGGGTCGAGGGTGACGAGCGCGTCGCCGGTCACCACCGCCGAGGCCTCCGGGAAGTGCAGCACCGTGTGGCCGTCGGTGTGGCCCGGCGTCGCGATGACGCGGGGGCCCTGGGGGAACGAGGCCAGCGCGCCCGGCAGCATCGGCGTGGTGCGCAGCGGTGGCCGCACGCGCAACGCCCCCAGGGACGTCATGGCCGCCAGGTGGGGCCACCCGCCGGGGTGGCGGCCCGCGAACGCGAACCGGTTGTGCCGCGGGCGGTAGCTGTAGGGGTGGGCCGCGAGGTGGCCGTCGTCGGGGTGCACGAGCACGGGGACGCCGTGCTCCTCCTGCATCCAGCGGGCGAACCCGAGGTGGTCGAAGTGGGCGTGGGTGACGGCGATCGCCTCGACGTCGCCCGGCGCGTGACCGAGCCGGTCGAGCAGCTCGACGACGGCCGGCTGCGTGGCGGGGAGGCCCGCGTCGACGAGGCCGACGCGGTCACCGTCCTGGACGACGTACAGGTTGACGGGACCGTGACCGAGGCGGTGCAGCCCCGGCGCGACCTGCTCGATCACGACGGACGGGCGGAGGGGATGGGCCATGCCGTCTGGTACCCGGGCCCCCGGGTGGGATACGTCGCTCTGCGGGCCGCCGGCCCGGGGGCGGGCGCTACGTTGCCTCCCGTGGACACCGACGACGTGCTCAGGCTCATCCAGGAGGTCGCCGCCGAGGTGGTGACGCCACGGTTCGGTCACCTGACCGACGACGAGGTGGGCGAGAAGGGTCCCGGTGACCTCGTCACCGCCGCCGACCGCGAGGCCGAGGCGCGCATCGGCGAGGCCCTGCGCCGGGCCTACCCGTCCGCCCTCGTGCTGGGCGAGGAGGCCGTCGCCGACGACGCGGGCCTGCTGGACGCGTTCCGCACCGCCGACCACGCCTTCACCCTCGACCCCGTGGACGGGACGCGGAACTTCGTGCACGGCTCCCCCGACCACGCCGTGATGGTCGCGGAGCTGCGGGCGGGCGAGGTCGTGCGCAGCTGGATCTGGCAGCCGCAGCACGAGGCGGCGTACGTCGCGGAGCGCGGCGCCGGGGCCTGGCGCGACGGCGAGCGGCTGCAGCGACCGCCCGTGGCGGCGGACCTGCACGGCGTGACCGGTCGCCGCTCCTGGGTCGGGCGCGCGCTCGGCACGCTCCGCGCCCTCGAGCTGACCTGGGTGTGCTGCGGCGTCGACTACCCGAAGCTGGTCGAGGGTGCCGCCGACTACGCCGTGTTCGGCTCGACCAAGCCGTGGGACCACGCCCCCGGCTCCCTGCTGCTGACCGAGGCGGGCGGCGCCGTCGGACACTTCGACGGTACGGCGTACCGCCCCCAGCAGGACCCGCCGTTCGGGCTGGTCGCCGCGGCCGACGCCGAGGTGCTCGCGCTCGTCCAGGGCCTGGCCGGCGCGCTCCCGCTGCCGCGGCGCTGAGGATCCGGGGCTCGGCTGGGCCCCGGCCGCGGGCGCCGCTCAGCCGCGGCGCACGGGGACGTCGCTGAACCGCTGCTCCGCGTCGGCGATGGTGGCGGCGGAGGCGTCCACGGCGTAGGGCATGACGAGCAGCTGCGTGCCGTACCAGCGCTGCCGGAGTGCAGTCAGCAGCCCGCGGTTCCCGGTCCCTGACGCTCGCCACCGCGTCGACGGCAGCATCGGCAGCTCCACGCCGGGGCGCCCCACGAAGGAGACGACCCGGTAGGGCGACACGAGGAAGATCCACCGGGGGCGGAACCCGGTGATCCTGACCTCGAGCACGTCCGACCACGGCACGTTCGTCTCGTCCCGCACCGTCACCCCGTCCCGGGCGAGGCGGAGCTCCCACGACGGCCCGCGGGTCCGCCACATCCCCCAGAGGCCGACCAGGATGACCGCACCGACCACGGCGCTGCCGGTCGCAGCCAGCCACGGCTCGACGGCGCCGGTCACACCGAGGACCACGCAGAGGCCGAGGAGGGCCAGGACCAGCACGAGCGATGGAAGTTGCCCCCGTGCGGAGGGGCTGATGTGGAGGGCCTCGTCGGGCTCGTAGTCGCTCACACCCCACGTCGTACCAGAGCGCGGGCGGCCGCGCTCCAGAAGTGCAGTCCCCGGGAATGCGACCGGCCCCGGATCTCCGAGGAGATCCGGGGCCGGTTCCGGTGTCCGAGGGGGGACTTGAACCCCCATGCCCAATAAGGGCACTAGCACCTCAAGCTAGCGCGTCTGCCAATTCCGCCACCCGGACGAGTGCGGAGGAGACGTTAGCAGGATCTTCGCCCGATCCTCACATCGGGGTCGGGCGTCCACCTGTCCCGTCGGCGTGGGCGGCGCCGGCCGCGGCGAACCGCCGCAGCTCGGCGTGGGCGTCGCGCACCGCGCCGACGCCGCGCCGCAGGTGCTGGGAGACCGCCGGCTCCGAGATGCCCTCGGCCGCCGCGATCTCGCGCTGGCTCGCGCCGGCGAGCGAGGCCGCCAGGATGCGCTGCCCGCGCTCCCCCAGCCGGTCGACGAGGGCGTCGCGGCACAGGAGGTAGGCGTTGACGAGGCCGGCCCCGCCGGGTCCCCCCGGGGCGTGGGTGGCGTCGTACCAGCCGCGGCGGGCCCGGGCGGACGGGCGGCCCAGCTCGTCGATGGCGGCGCGGGCCGTCCACCAGGCCGAGCCGTCCTGTACCGGTGGCGTGCGCGTCGCGTCGAGGACCTCGCGCTCGCCGACCCCCACGCCGTACCGTGTGTCGGCGTGCGGCAGCAGGTGCAGGCGCGCGAGGAGGGTGGCGGAGACGGCGTCCTCCAGGGTCGCGTAGACGCCCTGGAACTCGTCGCCCACCGTGGGCAGGAGCCCGTCGAGGGACGGCACGACGGCGTCGACGCGGGCGAGGGCGGGCCCGAGGGCGTCCTGCACCGCGGCGCGGGAGGCGGCCCGGCGCGAGCCCACGATGTCGCCGATGACGGCGTAGACGACCATGGGGTTAAGCATATTCCTTAACTTCGCGAGAATGAAGGCATACGCTTAAGTCCGCCGTCAGGCTCGGCGTCCCGCTCGTGATGTGCTGGCCCCGTGACCACGATCTTCCGCCTCGGCTTCGTCGACGGCGCCACCCCCGACAAGTGGGCCGCCCGCTGGCGCGAGCGCCACCCCCGCGAGCGCCTCGAGCTGGTGCCGGTGACCGCGAGCGACCAGGAGCGGGTGCTGCGCGACGACGAGGTCGACATGTGCCTCGTCCGCCTGCCCGTCGCCACCGACGGGCTCCACGTCGTGCGCCTGTACGACGAGCAGCAGGTCGTCGTCGCGGGTCTCGACCACGTCGTCGGCGCGGTGGAGGAGGTCGAGCTCGCCGACCTCGCCGACGAGCAGCTCGTCACCGACCCCGCCCGGGTGCCCGGCTGGCACGAGGTCGCCCGCGTGGAGCGCCTGCCCTGGCCGGTGATGAGCGACCGCGAGGCGGTCGAGGTCGCAGCCAGCGGTTCGGGGGTGGCGGTGCTGCCCCTGGCGGTCGCCCGGCTGCACCACCGCAAGGACGTCGTCCACCGCCCCGTGACGGACCTGCCCCCGACGACCGTCGCCCTCGCCTGGCGCGTGGAGCGCGACGACGACCGCACGCAGGAGATGGTCGGCATCACGAAGGGCCGCACGGCGCGCAGCAGCCGGGGATGAAGTTGCACGCCGCAACGATCTGAGGCAGTGTCGCGAGGTCCGGCGGCGACCCGAGCAACGGGCCGTCGCTCCGTGAGCCCGAGAGGAACGCGTGACCGTTCTCGACCCGAAGTCCCCTGCCGACGACGCGGAGGCGCAGCACGAGCCGACCGCGGAGCCGTCCACCGAGACGGGGTCGCACCCCGCGCTCGACGTCTCCCCGCCCGTGGAGCGCCGACCCGCGACCGCCGCGCTCGACCCGTGGGTCTTCGGCGTGACCGCGGTCTTCGCGCTCGCCTTCCTCCTCTGGGGGTTCCTCGGCACCGACTCGCTCTCGAGCGCCTCGTCGCAGGCCCTCACCTGGATCGTCGAGCACCTCGGCTGGCTCTTCGTGCTCGCCTCGTCGGGCTTCGTCGTGTTCGTCCTGTGGCTGGCGCTGAGCCGCTACGGCTCCATCCCGCTGGGTCGCGACGACGAGGAGCCGGAGTTCCGCACCATCTCGTGGATCGCCATGATGTTCAGCGCCGGCATGGGCATCGGCCTCATGTTCTACGGCGTCAGCGAGCCCGTCTCCCACTTCACCACCGGGCCGCCCGGCACCGGTGAGGCGGGCGACCAGAAGACGGCGCTCGCCACCACCCTCTTCCACTGGGGCCTGCACCCCTGGGCCATCTACGCCGTCCTCGGCCTCGCGGTCGCGTACGGCGTCTACCGCAAGGGCCGCGTGCAGCTCGTCAGCGCCGCCTTCGAGGCGATCCTCGGCCGCCGCGCCCACGGGCCGATCGGAAAGGTCATCGACATCCTCGCGATCTTCGCCACGCTGTTCGGCTCCGCCGCCTCCCTCGGTCTCGGCGCCCTGCAGATCAGCAGCGGCCTGGAGATCGTGGCCGGCGTCGGTGAGGTCGGCAACGTCGTGCTCGTCGCGATCATCGCCGGCCTGACCGCCGCGTTCGTCGTCTCGGCCGTCTCGGGCGTCGCCCGCGGCATCCAGTGGCTCTCGAACATCAACATGGTGCTGGCGCTCGCCCTCGCGCTCTTCGTCTTCGTCGTCGGCCCCACGGTCTTCATCCTCGACATGGTCCCGAGCGCCCTCGCGTCGTACGGCGGGGACCTCGCCGAGATGGCCGGCCGCGTGCCCTCCGACACCGAGACCGCCTCGGACGGCTCGACCGCCGCGTCCTGGCTCTCGGGCTGGACGATCTTCTACTGGGCGTGGTGGCTGTCCTGGACGCCCTTCGTCGGCCTCTTCATCGCGCGCATCTCGCGCGGACGCACCATCCGCCAGTTCGTCGCCGGTGTGCTGCTCGTCCCCACCGCCGTGAGCCTGGTGTGGTTCGCGATCTTCGGCGGCGCGGCCATCCACCTGCAGGAGATGGGCCGCGACATCGCCGGCGCCGCCGGCCTGGAGGACCAGCTCTTCACCGTCCTCGACGCCTACCCGCTGGCGTGGCTCACGGGCTTCGTCGTCATGGTGCTCGTCGGCATCTTCTTCATCTCGGGCGCCGACGCCGCCTCCATCGTGATGGGCCAGCTCTCCGAGCGCGGCGCCAGCGAGCCGCGACGCTGGACCGTCGTGTTCTGGGGCTGCTCGACCGGTGCGGTCGCCGCCGTGATGCTGCTCGTCGGCGGCTCCGACGCCCTGCAGGGCCTGCAGAACATCACCATCGCGGCCTCGGTGCCGTTCGTGCTCGTGATGATCGGCCTGTGCTTCGCCCTGGTGAAGGACCTGCGCACCGACCCCGTCGTGGTGCGCCGCCAGTACGCCGTGCAGGCCGTCGAGCAGGCCGTCCTCGCCGGCGTCACGGAGCACGGCGACGACTTCGTGCTCTCCTACGAGGGCACCGAGCCCGGCGAGGGCCTGGGCGACTACATGGCCAACGGCCACCCCGCGAGCGCCACCGCCGAGCCCGACGCGGTCACGGCCGCCCCGGGTAGCACCGGGATCGCCGGCGCTCCCCCGGTCGACCGCACGCCGTACCCGTGTCGTCACCAGCCGGCGGGCAGCGGGCGTCCCTCCTGGAAGCCGGCCGCCGACTGCACGCCGACGACGGCGCGCTCGTGCAGCTCGGCGATCGAGCGGGCACCGGCGTAGGTGCACGCCGAGCGCACGCCGGCGCAGATCTGGTCGACGAGGTCCTCGACCCCGGGGCGCTGCGGGTCGACGTACATGCGGGACGAGGAGATGCCCTCCTCGTAGAGGCCCTTGCGGGCGCGGTCGTACGCCGACTCCGTGGCGGTGCGGTGCGCCACCGCGCGGGCGGACGCCATGCCGAACGACACCTTGTAGGCCCGGCCGTCGGCGTCGAGCTGGAGGTCGCCCGGCGACTCGTGGGTGCCGGCGAACCAGGAGCCGACCATGACCGACGACGCCCCGGCCGCGAGGGCGAGCGCGACGTCGCGGGGGTGCCGCACGCCGCCGTCGGCCCACACGTGACCGCCCTCGGCGCGCGCCGCCTCGGCGCACTCGAGCACGGCGGAGAACTGCGGCCGGCCGACGCCGGTCATCATCCTCGTGGTGCACATGGCGCCGGGGCCGACGCCGACCTTGACGATGTCCGCACCGGCGGCGAGGAGCTCGCGGGTGCCCTCGGCGGACACGATGTTGCCGGCCGCGACCGGCACGCCCGGGTCGAGCGCCCGGACCGCCTTGAGCGCCTCGACCATGCGGCCCTGGTCGCCGTGCGCGGTGTCGACGACGAGGGTGTCGACCCCGGCGTCGAGGAGCGCCGCCGCCTTGCCGGCGACGTCACCGTTGACGCCCACGGCCGCCGCGACCCGCAGCCGCCCGGCGTCGTCGGTGGCGGGCGTGTAGAGCGTGGCGCGCAGGGCGCCCACCCGGGTGAGCACGCCGATGAGCCGACCGTCGGCGTCGACGGCGGGGGCCATCCGCACGCGGGCCCGGTCGAGCACGTCGAAGGCCTCCCGCGGGTCCGCGTCGGCCGGCACGGTCACCAGCGACGACGACATCACGTCGCGCACCTGGGTGAACCGGTCGACGTCGACGCAGTCGTCGGTGGTCACGACCCCGACGGGCCGGCCGTCCTCGACGACGACCGCCGCGCGGTGGGAGCGCTTGGGGATGAGGGCCAGCGCCTCGCCCACCGTCTGGTCGCCCCGCAGCTCGATGGCCGTGTCGAAGACCAGGTGGCGCGACTTCACGTCGGCGACGACGTCGCGCACCACGTCGGTGGGGATGTCCTGCGGGAGCACCGTGATGCCCCCGCGGCGGGCGACCGTCTCGGCCATGCGGCGGCCGGCGACGGCCGTCATGTTCGCCACGACGATCGGCAGGGTCGCGCCCGTGCCGTCCGTGGTGGCCAGGTCGACGTCGTACCGGCTCGTCACCGTCGAGTGCCGCGGCACCATGAAGACGTCGTCGTAGGTGAGGTCGTGGGCCGGGGCCCGGTCGTGGAGGAAACGCACGTGGGTCCACGCTACGTCAGGGCACCCACCGATCTCGATTCCGAGGGCCCGAACGACCCTCCCGGGGGCCTGTCAGTCGACGTCCACCCAGCCCAGCGTCCGCTCGACGGCCTTGCGCCAGCCGCGGTGCCCGTCCTCGCGCTGCTCCTCGCTCCACGTCGGCTGCCAGCGCTGCGCCTCGTGCCAGTTCTCCCGCAGCTCGTCGGTGTCGCGCCAGAAGCCGACCGCGAGGCCGGCGGCGTACGCCGCGCCCAGCGCCGTGGTCTCGGCGACCACGGGCCGGCTGACGGGCACGCCGAGCACGTCGGCCTGGATCTGCATGCACAGCTCGTTGGCGGTGACGCCGCCGTCGACCTTGAGCACCTCGAGGCGCACCCCGGAGTCGGCCTCCATGGCGTCGACGACGTCGCGGCTCTGGTAGCAGATCGCCTCGAGGGTGGCGCGCGCCAGGTGCGCGTTCGTGTTGTAGCGGGACAGCCCGACGATGGCGCCGCGCGCGTCGCTGCGCCAGTGCGGCGCGAACAGCCCGGAGAAGGCCGGCACGAAGTAGACCCCGCCGTTGTCCTCGACCTGGCGGGCCAGCGACTCCGACTGGGCCGCGCCCGAGATGATCCCGAGCTGGTCGCGCAGCCACTGCACCGCCGAGCCGGTCACCGCGATCGAGCCCTCGAGGGCGTAGACGCACGGGGCGTCGCCGAGCTGGTACGCCGGGGTCGTGACGAGGCCGGCCTTCGACCGCACGATCTCGGTGCCGGTGTTGAGCAGCATGAAGTTGCCCGTGCCGTAGGTGTTCTTGGCCTCGCCGGGCGCGAAGCACACCTGCCCGACCGTGGCGGCCTGCTGGTCGCCGAGGATGCCGGTGATGGGCACCTCGCCCGCGAAGGGCCCGCTCGCGCGCGTGACGCCGTACCCGTCGGCGACCGACGAGGGCCGGATCTCGGGCAGCATCGCCCGCGGGATGTCGAAGAAGCCGAGCAGCTCGTCGTCCCAGTCCAGGGTCTCGAGGTCCATCAGCATGGTGCGGCTGGCGTTCGTCACGTCCGTGACGTGCACCCCGCCGTCGCGCCCACCCGTGAGGTTCCACAGCAGCCACGTGTCGGTGGTGCCGAAGAGCGCGTCGCCCCGCTCGGCCGCGGCGCGGACACCGTCGACGTTCTCGAGGATCCACTGGATCTTGCCGCCGGCGAAGTACGTCGCGGGCGGCAGCCCCGCGCGGTGCCGGATCACGTCGCCGCGTCCGTCACGGTCGAGCGCGGTGGCGATCCGGTCGGTGCGGGTGTCCTGCCACACGATCGCGTTGTGCAGCGGCCGGCCGGTACGGCGGTCCCACACCACGGTGGTCTCCCGCTGGTTCGTGATGCCGAGGGCGACGAGGTCGTCGGCGCACAGCCGGGCCTTGCCGAGCGCGGTCTGCACGACCGCGCTGGTCCGCTCCCAGATCTCGACGGGGTTGTGCTCGACCCAGCCGGCACGCGGCAGCAGCTGCTGGTGCTCGAGCTGGTGGCGCGCGACCTCGACGCCGTCGTGGTCGAAGATCATGAAGCGCGTGCTGGTCGTGCCCTGGTCGATCGCGCCGACGTAGCGCCCCGAGCCCTCCCGGTCCGTCGTCATGCGTGTCCTCCCCTGCGCTCGGGTCCACCGTGGTCACGTCCCCGCCCGGGTGGTGCGGGGTCGGACGACGCCCCGTCACCGTACTGACCGGCGCGGGCCCCGGCGAGGCGCCCCACGACGGCGGTCCCGTCCACGTCGTCGTCGACGTGGACCTCGGGCACGAGGCCGTGCGCGCGGAAGCGGGCGGCGAGCGTGGGCGCTCCGGCCCGGGACGTCTCGACTGCCAGGAACCCGCCCGGGCGCAGCCACGCCGCGGCCCCCGCGACCACGCGCTGCTGCACCGCTGTGCCGTCCGGCCCGCCGTCGAGGGCGACGCGGGGCTCGTGCTCGCGGGCCTCCCGCGGCATCGTCGCCACGGCCGCGCTCGGCACGTACGGCGCGTTCGCCACCAGCACGTCGACCCGGCCGCGCCAGCGGGGCGGCAGCGCGTCGTACAGGTCCCCGGCGTGGGCCTCGGCGGGGCCGGCGAGACCGACGATCCCCGCGAGGTTGCGGCGCGCGACTGCGACGGCCGCCGTGTCGACGTCGGCGGCGAGCACGGTGACGTCGGGGCGGGCGCGACCGACGAGGGTGGCGACGGGCGCCGCGCCGCAGCACAGCTCGAGCAGCACGCCGCCGAGCGGCAGCCGAGCACGGGCGACGTCGACGAGCACCCGGGTGCGCGCCCGGGGGACGAACATCCCGGCGGTGACGGCCATCCGCTCCCCCGCCAGCTCGACCTCCTCGAGCAGGTGCTCCAGCGGCGCACCGGCGACCCGGCGCGCCACCACGTGCTCCAGCCACGGCGCCCCACGACCGGGCCCGGCGGCGGCCGCCAGGAGCGCGGCCGCCTCGTCCTCGGCGTACACGCAGCCGGCGGCCCGGAGGCGCGCGACCAGCGTCGGCGCGCTGATCGACTCAGGCCGACCTGAGTACGACGACGGGTGCGCCGGCCCCCCGCCCCCCACGAGGCTGTTCCGCATGACCTCCTCCTTGCCCGAGCAGCCCGCCAAGAACACGAGCGCCTTCTACGCGCAGGCCGGTATCGCCTTCGCCGTCGCGCTGACCACGATGATCGTCGCGATCATCTACGTGCCCGTCGACCCCTGGATCCGCGCCTTCCTGGCGCTCGGCAGCCTCTTCCTCGTCACGTCGTCGTTCACGCTCGCCAAGTGCGTGCGCGACGCCCAGGAGAGCTCGTCGGTCGTCAGCCGCATCGACCAGGCCCGCATCGAGCGCATCCTCGCCGAGCACGACCCCTTCCGCGCGGTCGCCTGACGCACCGCCGTACCCCTCCCGACGCAGCACGGCCCCCGGCACCACTCGGTGCCGGGGGCCGTCCCACGCGACGGCGGCGCCGTCCTCAGCGCAGCTGCGTGCTGGTGAGCCCCAGCAGGCGCCGGGCCACGATGAGCTGCTGGATCTGCTGGGTGCCCTCGAAGATGTCGAGGATCTTCGAGTCCCGCGCCCACTTCTCGAGCAGCTCGTTCTCGCTGTAGCCGAGCGTGCCGCACAGCTCGACGCAGCCGAGCGTCACGTCGGAGCCCACGCGTCCGGCCTTGGCCTTCGCCATCGACGCCTCGAGCGAGTTGGGCTTGCGGTTGTCGGCCATCCACGCGGCCTGCATGGTCAGCAGCTGGGCCGCCTCCCAGTCCGCCTCCAGCTGCAGGAAACGGGCCGCGGCCGCGGACTGCAGGACGCCGGGGCGGTCGTAGTCGACCTCCACGCCGGCCTGCGCGAGCAGGTCGCGGGTGAGGTCGAGCGACGCGCGGGCGCAGCCCACGGCCATGGCGGCGACGAGCGGCCGGGTGTTGTCGAAGGTCGCCATCGCGCCGGCGAAGCCCTGCTTGACGTCCACCTCGGGCGAGCCGAGGAGGTTCTCGGCGGGGACGCGGCAGTCCTCGAAGATGATGACCGCGGTGTCGGAGGCACGGATGCCGAGCTTGTGCTCGAGCCGCTCCACCCGCATGCCGGGCGTGCCCTTCTCGACGACGAACGACTTGATGGCGGCGCGGCCCAGCGACCGGTCGAGCGTGGCCCACACGACGACCGAGTCGGCGCGCTCCCCCGAGGTGACGTAGATCTTCTCGCCGTTGATGACGTAGTGGTCGCCGTCGAGGGTGGCGGTGGTCGTGATGTTGGCCGAGTCGGAGCCGACGCCCGGCTCGGTGATCGCCATGGCGGCCCACGTGCCCTTGAAGCGCTCGAGCTGCTCGTCGTTCGCGACCGACGCGATGGCCGAGTTGCCCAGGCCCTGGCGCGGCATCGACAGCAGGAGGCCGACGTCGCCCCAGCACATCTCGGCCACGGACATGACGGAGGCGAGGTTGGAGCCGTTCTTGACGCTGCCGTCGTCCTTCTTCTCGTCGCGGCGCACGCCGGTGGCGCCCGCGCCCTCGGAGGCGCCGGACTCGGACAGCCCGTCGATCATCGCCGCCAGCATGTCGAGCTCCTTGGGGTAGGAGTGCTCGGCGCGGTCGTACTTGCGGGAGATGGGGCGCAACATGTTCATCGCGACCTGGTGGGCCTGGTCGATGAGTGCGCGGTGCTTCTTGGGGGTCTCGAGGTTGATCATGGCTTCTCTCCTGGGGGGTCGGTTCCGTCGGGACGGGACGACTCAGACCAGGACCCCTCCCTCCATGACGCCGAGCGCCCGCAGGTCGCGGTACCACCGCTCCACCGGGTGCTCCTTGACGAAGCCGTGGCCGCCGAGCAGCTGCACGCCGTCGAGGCCGATCTGCATGCCCTTCGCAGCGCACAGGTTGCGGGCCAGCGCGACCTCGCGGGCGAAGTCCTCGCCCTGCGCCGCTCGCGAGGCCGCCTTGTAGGTCACGAGGCGCATCGACTGCAGCTCGATGGCGATGTTGGCGACCATGAAGGCCACCGACTGCCGGTGGGCGATCGGCTCGCCGAACGCCTCCCGCTCCTTCACGTACGGCGTCACGTAGTCGAGCACCGCCTGGGCCGTGCCGATCGCGAGCGCGCACCAGGCGAGCCGGGACAGCCGCACGGCCTCGGTGTACGTCGTACCGTCCGCGGCGCCGAGCAGCGCGTCGGCCGGCACGCGGACCCCGTCGAGGTGGAGCTGCGAGAGGGTCGCCGCCCGCACGCCCATCGAGGGGTCCGCCTCGACACGGAGGCCGGTGGTGCTCGACTCCACGAGGAACAGCGCGGGCTTCCCGTCGAGCGCGGCACCGATCACGAAGAGCTCGGCGTCGTCGCCGCGGGGCACGGCCGACTTGGTGCCCGTCAGCACGAACCCGTCGCCGTCGCGCACCGCGGTGGTCGAGGGGCGCAGCACGTCGAAGAGCACGGCCGGCTCGGCCAGGGCGAGCGCCGCGGCGGGCACGTCGTCACCGGTGAAGGCGGGCAGGTACGTCGCCTGCTGCGCGTCGGTGCCCCACAGCGAGAGCGCGGTGGCGACCGCGCCGGGCGCGAGCGCGGCGACCGCGAGGCCCATGTCGCCCTTCGCCAACGCCTCGGCCACCAGCGTGCCGGCCATGGCGGAGCGCTCCTCGGAGATACCGCCGAGCTGCTCGGGCACGCCGAGGATCGGCAGGCCGATCTCGAGGCTGCCCTTCAGCAGCGCCTCGGGGGCCCGGCACGCCTCGTCGGCCTCGGCGGCCGCCGGGCGGACGACCTCGGTCGCGAACTCCCCCACGACGTCGACGAGCATCTGCTCGTCCTCGGTCGGGGTGAGGTCGAAGAGGCCCTTCGGGGTGGCGGCAGGCACGCGCACTCCCGGCTCCCCCTTCTTCCCCCGTCGGGCGAACGTGCGGCTGGCTGCCCCCAGGGCGCTGAACCCGCCGCGCGTCGAGGTGAAGACGGCCTGCTCGGCGCGCTTGCGCAGCCCGAGTCGGTCGATGAGGTCGCTCTGGGCGACGACGTTGAGGGCGGCGACGGCGTACCCGATCGGGTCGCGGGACTCGTTGCGGGCGAGCCCGTTCCTGCCGCCCGGCCTGAGGCTGTTGGGGAGGGACATGCGGCCTAATGTAACGGGGAGTTACACAGTGCGCCACAGGTTCGGCCGACCCGTTCTCCCGACACCCCGCACGGCCCGTGCGCCGCCCCTCCTACGATCGGCCCCCATGAGCGACCACGCCGCAGCCGACGACGGGCCCGACCTGACGCCGTACGGTCCGCTGCCGACCGGGGGGACCGTCCGGCCGATCACGCGCTGGGGCACGCCGGTGATGCACGCGCCTCAGGCCGCGGTCACCGCGTTCGACGACGAGCTGCGGGCCCTGGTGGCCGACATGGTGGCGACGATGTACGCCGCGGACGGCGTCGGGCTCGCCGCCTGCCAGATCGGGGTCGACCGGGCCGTCTTCGTCTTCGACTGCCCGGACGCCGAGGGGCGCCGGGTCGCGGGCGTGGTGTGCAACCCGGTCGTCACCACCCCGGAGGGCACCGGCCGCCGCCTGGACGAGGCGGAGGAGGGCTGCCTGAGCTACCCCGGCGCGTTCGTCGAGTGCGCGCGACCGGACGAGGCGACCGTGGAGGGCCAGGGGCTCGACGGCTCCCCCGTCCGGCTCACCGGGGACGGGCTGCTCGCCCGCTGCTTCCAGCACGAGACCGACCACACCCGCGGCGTCGTGTTCGGCGACCGGCTCGGCACCAAGGCCCGCAAGCGGCTGGCCAAGGCCCACGACAAGGCGGCCGACGAGTTCCCGGCGGACTGGCCGGCCTGACCGCCTGACCGCCTGACTACCTGACTGCCAGCCAGGCGATCCGAGGGCTCAGTGGGTCTTGCCGACCTTCCAGTAGCCGGTGAAGCAGATGCGGCTCTTGTCGACGCCGACCTGCACCCAGTGGCGGCGCAGCTGGCTGACGAGGCCCTGCTCGCCCGCGACCCAGGCGTACGGCGCCGCGCCCGTCACCGCGACCTCGCGGGCGGCGGCCAGCACGGCCCGGCCGGGGACGGCGTGCGGGTCGGTGCGCACGACGTACCGCACCTCGACCCCGTCGGGGGCGTCGACCTCCTGGGCGTCCTCGGCGCTCGGGACCTCCACGAGCGCGCTGCCGCGGGCGTCGCGCGGCAGGGAGGCGAGCACGCCCGCGACGGCGGGCAGGCCCGACTCGTCGGCCACGAGCAGCACCTGGTCGGTGTCGTCGGGCGCGGCGTAGAGGCAGCCCTCGTCGATGATGCCGACCACGTCGCCGACCGCGCAGGTCTGCGCCCACGTGGCGGCGGGCCCGGACGTGCCGTCCTCCACCGAGCCGTGCACGACGAGGTCGACGTCGAGCTCGGGCCCGTGCGGGCCGTCGGCGCGGTGGGCGCGCACGGTGTAGTTGCGCAGCACCGGGCGCTCGGTGCGGGAGACCGCGAGCAGGCGGAGGTAGCTCACCGTCGTCAGCTTGCTCGGCATGCGCCGCACCGACGCCTCCCCCACCGGGATGAAGAGCCGGAACCACTGGTCGAAGCCCCGCGGCACGAACCGCGCGGCGTCGCGGCCCCCGAGGGTCACGCGCGTCATGTGTGGCGTGACGCGCTCGCTGCGCAGCACCTCCAGCAGGATCAGCTCGGTGTCGGCGGGCTTCGTGCGGGTCGCCTGCGCGTTCGTCCTGGCCATGTGCTCCTCGTCCCCTCGGGCGCGGGCCGGGGACGCCGGACCGCGCGTCCGGCGTACCACCGCCCGGACTAAGGGAACCCTAACCTAGGAGTGGGGCGGCGTGGCCCCGTCGGCGTCGGCCAGGTCGAACACCTGGGCCCGCAGCGCCCGCAGCACCCAGGCGGCGAAGCGCTCGTGCGACCAGCCGGCGTCGCCGACGAGCAGCTGGAAGGTGTCGGCCCGGGTCAGCAGGTTCCAGATCCGCGCCCGGTCCTCGTCAGGGGTGTCGCCGGTCAGCAGGTCGCGGGACCGGGCGAAGGCGACCGCGTCGCGGCACGAGGTCAGGTTGCGCGCCTCGGTCTCCTCGAAGGCCGTGCGCGCCTCGGGGTCGGTCGAGGCGGCCTCGCGCAGCGCGAACCACAGGCCCGCCGAGCGGGCGTGCGTGCGCGGCAGCCACGCGGCGTACGCGGCGAACGCCTCCTCGGTGGGCAGCGCCATGATGGCCGCCAGCTCCGGCTCCCGGCTGATGGGGCGCAGCTCGGACGAGCCACCCGCCCGCAGCTCGTAGGCCTCCACGAGGAGGGCGGGCTTGGAGCCGGAGAGGTTGACGCGGGGCACCGAGACGCCGGCCGCGCCGGCGATGGCCGCCAGCGTCGTCGCCCGGTAGCCGTCGCGGCCGAACAGCTCCGCGGCCGCGTCGACGATGCGTCGGTGCGTGGCCGCCAGCGCGGCCTCGCGGACCGGGGACACGTACTTCCGCCTGGGGCGTCCGCCCTCGTCGCTCACTGCGCCTACCGCCTTCGAGGTCGATCCGACAACGACTTCCCCCAGCTGCGCCCGAGCGCACGGTCGGGAGCCTAGCGGGACCGGGCACCGGGCCTGACCTACGGTCTCCCCGTGCCCGCGCCCGTGTCCGTGCCCACCACCGCGCCCCCCGCCCGCCCCCGTCCGGCGGACGTGCTCGTCGTGGCCGTGGGCGGCACGGTCGGTACGGCGGCGCGGGCGGCCGCCGTGCTGCTGGTGCCGACGGCGGAGGGCGCGGTGCCGTGGACCGTGGGCGTCGTGAACGTCGGCGGGGCGCTGCTCCTGGGGTTGTTGCTGGGGGTGCTCGGCGGGCGCCCGGACACCGGGGGCCGGCGTCGCGCGCGCCTGCTGCTCGGCACCGGGGTGCTGGGTGGGTTCACGACGTACAGCGCGCTCGCGGTCGACGCCGCCGGCCTGCTGGGCGACCGGTCGGCCACCGGGGCGGCGTACGCGGTCGGCAGCCTGCTCCTCGGGCTCGTGGCGGCCGCGGTCGGTCTGCTCCTGGGTGGCCGGCGGGCGCGTGCGGCCCGCCGAGGCCTCGCATGAGTCCCGCCCTGTTCGTGCTCGTGGCGGTGGCCGGCGGGGTGGGCGCCGCGCTGCGCTTCCTGGTGGACGACGCGGTACGGCGCCGCACCGGCGGAGCGCGCCCGCTCGGCACGCTCGTGGTGAACCTGACCGGCGCGTTCGCGCTGGGCCTCGTCGTCGGCCTGGCCGACCGCGGGTCGCTCGGGGACGGGTCGGGCATCGATCTCGTCGCCGTGCTGGGCACGGGGCTGCTCGGCGGCTACACGACGTTCAGCACTGCCGTCGTCGAGGTGGTGCGCCTGGTGGAGGAACGTCGCTGGGGGTACGCCGCCGTCCACGGCCCCGGGATGCTCGTCGCCGGCGTGGGTCTCGCCGCGCTGGGGTGGTGGCTCGGGGCGTGAGCCGCAACGGGCTCGCGATCGGGCGGGCCCGGGACGCAGCAGAGGCCGTCCCCCACCTGCGTGAGGAACGGCCTCTGACCTGCGCCTTCTCCGGTCGGGCTGACAGGATTTGAACCTGCGACCCCTTGACCCCCAGTCAAGTGCGCTACCAAGCTGCGCCACAGCCCGAAGCTCGCCCGGGATCACCGGGCGGAGCGGTCGGAACACTACCGCAGCACCTCGGCGCCGTTCGAATCGGGTCGTCCAGGGGCGGCGCGGGGCGCTGTGACGCGGTGTCCGGGCGACTGCACACGCCGCCGACCACCGCACCAGACACCCCAGCACCGCACCTGACACCAGCACCGCAGCAGACGCCGCAGCAGTACGGCGGGCCCGCGCGCCGCCGTACCGGTCACCGACCGTGCGGCTAGCGACGGAGTCGGCGCCCCGGCGCGTGCGGCTAGCGACGACTCGACGCCTCCGCGGGCGCGGCAGGCGACGGCTGGGCGGCGCCCGCCCGATCCCACGTGTCGCCCACGCGCCCGGCGAGGGCGATGGCGTCGTGCGGGGCGAAGCCGCGGGCGTCGTTGTCGAAGTAGACGTAGACGTCGCGCGGGCGACCGTCCGGGGTCGTGGCGCCGGTAGCCCACCCGTCGATGCGCGCGGCCCAGCCGTCGAGCTCGTCGGGGGTGTAGCCGCTGGCGTAGAGGTCGTGCGCCCCGTGGAGGCGCACGTAGACGATCCGCTCGGCCGTGACCTCGCCGAACCCGGGCCACAGGCCGGCGTTGTCGGCGACGGCGAGGGCGACGTCGTACCGGCGCAGCAGGTCCGCCGCCGCCGGGTCCGTGAAGCTGCGCGCCCGGGGCTCGAAGGCGTGGCGCAGCGGCCGGTCCTCGTCGATCTCCAGCCACGTGCGGTCGTCGAGCCGGGCGTCGTGGTTCCGGGCGAGGTCGAGCGCCTCGCCCGTCGTCCGCGGCAGCTGGCGGAGGAAGGTCTCGAGGGCCGCGGGCTCGAACACGTGGCGCTCGGGCAGCTGCCACAGCACCGGGCCGAGCTGGTCGTCGAGCGCCAGGACGCCCGAGGCGAAGAAGTTCGCCAGCGCCTGCGACACGTCGGTCAGCCGCAGCATGTGGGTGATGTAGCGCGACCCCTTCACCGCGAACACCAGGTCGGACGGCACCTCGGTGCGCCACCGCTGGTAGCTGCTCGGGCGCTGCAGCGAGTAGAACGAGCCGTTCAGCTCGACCGTCGACATGCGCTGCCCGACGTACTCCAGCTCGCGGCGCTGCGCGAGGCCCTTCGGGTAGAAGTCGCCGCGCCAGCGCGGGTAGCGCCAGCCCGAGATGCCGACGCGCACCCGCCCGCGCTCGGGCGCGGTCATCGTCAGGCGTTCCCCGGCTCGGGGTCGGGGTGGCTGGCCGGCTCGGAGCCCGGCTCGAGCTGGTCGGTGTCGGGCTCCTCCCCCGTCGGGGTCGAGGGCTCGGCGTCCTGGTCGTGGTCGGGTACGGCGCCGTCGTGTCCGGTGGTGGTCATGTCGCGCCGGTACCCGGCCCGTCGGGGGTCGAGCCGCGCCGTACGGTAGGCCCACGGCGCGCGGGTCCGGACGGCGCGCGGCACGAGGAGGGAGACCCGTGAAGTTCACCGAACGGGAGATGACGGTCGCGGTCGAGGCGGTGGCCGCCCGGTCCTTCGCGGCGCTGCCGCGCCTGGTGCGCAGCCGGGCCGGGGCGGCGTCGTGGGACGAGCTGTCCCGCGGCGCGCGCTACCCGCACCTCGCCGCCGCCGGGGAGCTCGTGCTCCCCGCCCTCACCGACCTGCCCGAGCGCCCGACGGTCGGCGCCACCCCCGCCTTCACCGACGAGGAGTACGAGGCCGCCGTCGCGGGCGTGCTGCGCTCCCGCTCGCCCGAGGGCACCGACGACGGCTCCCGCCGCTGGCGCAAGACCGTGGCGGGTGCCGCCGCACTGCTCCGGATCGCGGTCGAGGCGATGCCGGTGCGCCAGGACCCGGACGCGCTGATCGTCCCCGACCACCTCTGAGGGCCGCGGACGACCAGCGGGTCAGCCGGCGGGTCAGCCGGTGGCCGTGGCGCCCGCCCCACCGGTCCGCGTCAGCACGTCGGCACCGGTCGCCTGCGTCGGTCGGCGCAGCAGCCGCCGCTCGGCGCGGTGCAACCAGCCGGCGAGAACGGTGAACACCCCGGCGAGGACGAGCGCCACCAGGAGCCAGGTGCGCCAACCCGCGGCCTCGGCCACCCGCGGCGCCAGCACCACCGAGGCCAGCACGAGCAGTCGGCTCACCAGGTGCTGCAGGCCGAACGCACTCCCCTGGAGGTCCGGGTGGATCTCCTCGGTGTGGGCGGAGAAGCTCGCCATCCACGGGCCGAACACCCCACCCATCGCGGCGCCGAGCACGACCAGCACGCCGACGACGGCGGCCGGCGACGCCGCCTCGCCGCGGCCCATCAGCAGCAACAGCGCCGACAGGGCGAGGAGGATGCCGACGCCGCCGCCGAGGAGGAACGGGGAGCGCCGCTGCACCGTGTCGGACCACCGGGCGACCGCCAGGCTCGTCACGAGGTTCGCCGCCCAGAAGAAGACGACGACGAGGGAGGCCGTGCGGACGCTGACGCCGAACGTGTCGACGACCAGCACCTGGCCGTAGGCGTTCATGGTGCCGAGCAGCACGAACAGCGACGACATCGCGATCACGTGCTGCCAGACCACGGCGTGGCCCACGAGGTGCCGGGCGCCGGGACGGGCGAGCGGGGCCCGCGCCGCCCGGGCGCTGTCGTCGGAGAACCGCACCTCGCGGCGCAGGTGCGGGGCGAGGTCCTGCAGGGTCAGGGCGATGACCACCGACCCGGCGAGCGAGACGGCGGCCATGAGGTACAGCTGCGACTGCCAGGTGCCGCCGAGCAGGTCGAGGGTCGCGGCGGCGACCCCGGCTGCGAAGAAGTTGGCGCCGACGGGCCCCCACGACCAGAACGCGTAGGCCTGCGCACGGCCCAGCCGGGGCGTGAAGTCGCGGACCAGCGGTGCGGTCCCCGCCACGGCCACGCCCTCGACGAACGCCAGCAGGATCCGGGCGAGGGCGAACTGCGTGATGCTCTGCGACGTCGCCATGAACAGGCAGGCCAGGCCCGAGAGGAACATGAACGGCACGAGCAGCCGCACCCGCCCGAACCGGTCGGCCAGCGAGCCGCCGACGAACCCGGCGAGGGCGCCGAACAGCAGCGAGGCCGCCGTGAGGAGGCCGTAGAGGCGCAGGGACATGCCCAGGTCGTCGAGCAGCAGCGGCAGGACGGGCGCCAGCTGGCCCTCGTAGGCCGAGATGAAGAGGGCGAGGATGACGACGGCGAGCAGCCGCCGCCGTCGGGCGCCGGTCGGGTAGGTCTGGAGCTCGCGGCGGTGAGGGAGCACGGGGTTCTCCTAATCGGACAGAACGGCCAGTTCTGGCTGCCGTGTCCAGAAAAGCCGCGTGGCCCCCGTCACACAAGAGGCACCGGCGAATCCGCCCCGCCGAGCACGTCGGGCGCGTCGGGCGCGTCGTCGCCGAAGCCGGTGGCCCACCACCGGCCGTGACGCGCCAGGTCGGCGAGCATGACGACGACGTCGGCGCGGGGCAGGGGTCGCGGCTCCTCGGCCAACCACCAGGTCAGCACGGCGAGCTGCTCGCCGACCCAGGCCCGGGCCAGCACCCGGAGGTCGACGCGCGGCGCCAGCCCCTGCTCGGCCACGCGGTCCTCGAAGACGCGCAGGGCGGCGCCGGCCAGGGCGTCGGTCAGCGAGCGCAGGGCCCGGCCGTCCCCGTCGCCCCGCAGCACCATGCGGTACGTCGCCTCCTGGTCCTCGGCGTGCTCGAAGAGCGCGTGCACCGGGCGGCCGGTGAACCCGGGACCGGCGGTGTCGCCCGGCTCGAGCCGGGCGGCGAGGTCGGCGAGCAGGGCGGCGACCAGGTCGTCGTACAACGACTGCTTGTCGCTGAAGTGCGTGTAGAAGGTCGCGCGGCCCACGTCGGCGCGCTCGACGACCTGCTCGACGGTGACGGCCGCGTACCCCCGTTCGAGGACGAGGTCCACCAGGGCGCTGCGGAGCGCGGAACGGGTACGACGACTGCGGCGGTCCTCGGTGGCCATGGACGAGGTTCTAGCACTGATCGCCCCGGACTTTCCTGGACAGTGTGTCTATAACTGGTCGGAACGTCGTCACAAGGAGCATCCGTGAACCTAGGTCACTACCTGACCCGCACCGCCACCCACCGCCCTCACGCCACCGCCCTGGTGTGCGGGGAGCGGCGGTGGACCTACGCCCAGCTCGAGGAGGAGTCGAACCGGCTGGCCTCGGCCCTGCTGGCCGCCGGCCACGGCCCGGGCACCGCCGTGGCGACCGTCGCGGGCAACCGCGGGGAGCTCGTCGTGGCCGAGATGGCGATGGCGAAGGCCGGCCACCTGCGGGTGCCGGTCAGCACCCGGCTCGCCCCGGCCGAGGTCCGGCACGTGCTCGTCGACGCCGACGCCCGCGTCGTCCTGGCCGACCGCACCCACCTCGACACCGTCCTCGACGTCGCCGCCGCGGCGACCCCGCCGCTGCTCGTGGTGACGCTGGACGCCGCGGGCGACACCACGGGCGGCGCCGCGAGCGGGCCCCGCCCCACGTCGTACGACGCCCTCGTCGCCGCGGGCGACCCCGCGGCGGTGGCCGTCGACCGCTCCCTCGACGACCCGGCGGTCCTCAACTTCACCTCCGGCTCGACCGGGACGCTGAAGGCCGCCGTGCAGACGGTCGGCAACCGCCTCGCCAACCTGCGCAAGGTGGTGATGAACGGGGACCGCTCGGCGAACGGCGAGGTGTACCTGGCCCCGGGCCCCATCACGCACGCCAGCGGCATGGGCATCCTGGCCTGCTTCTTCCGCGGATCGACGGTGGTGGTGCTGCCCGCGTTCGACGTCGAGGACTACCTGGCGACGCTCGAGCGCGAGCGCGTCACCTCGACCTTCCTCGTGCCCGCGATGCTCAACCTGGTGCTGGCCAGCCCGAGCGCCCCCACGCGCGACCTGTCGAGCCTGCGCTCGGTCACGATCGGCGGCGCCCCCGTCTCCCCCACCCGTCTGCGCCAGGCCGTCGAGCTGTTCGGCCCGGTCGTCAACCAGGGCTACGGCCAGGGCGAGACGACCAGCGCCATCACCTACCTGTCCGCCGAGGAGGTCGTGCGCGGCATCACCGACGACCCGGAGCTGCTCCTGTCCTGCGGCCGGCCCGTCTTCGACACCGAGGTGCGCGTCGTCGACGACGCGGGACGCCCCCTGCCGCCCGGCGAGGTCGGCGAGGTGGTGGCCCGCGGACCGGACTGCGTCCGGGAGTACCACCACGCGCCGGGACCGTCCGCCGAGACCTTCCGCGACGGCTGGGTGCACACCGGCGACCTCGGCCGCTTCCGCGCCGACGGCTACCTGTTCCTCGTGGACCGGGTGAAGGACATGATCGTCAGCGGCGGATACAACGTGTACTGCTCCGAGGTGGAGGCCGCCCTCTACTCCCACCCCGCGGTCCTCGAGGCCTGCGTGTACGGCGTACCCGACGAGCGCTGGGGCGAGACGGTGAAGGCGAGCGTGGTGCTCGCGCCCGGCGCCGCGGTGACGGCCGAGGAGCTGGTCGAGGCCTGCGCCCGCCAGGTCTCGCGCGTGAAGGTCCCGCGCGTGGTCGAGGTGCTCGACGCCCTCCCGCGCAACCGCACGGGCAAGATCGACCGCCGCGCGCTGCGCGAGCGCGACTGGGCCGGCGCCGCGCGCCGGGTCGGCTGAGGGGCGGGGCCATGACGTTCTCCCTGCGACCCACGTACGACGACCCCACGGTGCAGGCGCTCGTCGAGCGGCTGCGTGACTACCTCGAGGGCGAGCTCGCCGACCACGAGCGCGAGCTGGGCCTCGAGCACACGAGCACGCTGGACCGCGCGACGCTGCAGCAGGTGTGGCTGCGCAGCCGCGAGCTGGGCTTCTACGGCATCCACCTCCCGCCCGAGCTGGGTGGCGAGGGGTTGAGCTGGACGGCCCTGGCCGCGCTGAAGGAGGAGATCGGCGCGTCGGGCCGGGTGCTGGCGACCAGCGTGCTCGGCGACATGGGCGGACCGCTGCGGGTCGGCTCCCTCTTCGACGTGGCGACGCCCGAGCAGGTCGAGGAGTTCCTCCTGCCCGTGGTCCACGGGCACCGGGCGTGCTGCTTCTCCATCACCGAGGACGACGCCGGCTCCGACGTGCGTCGCATGACCACCACCGCCACCCCCGCGCCGGGCGGCTACCGCCTGACGGGCCGCAAGGTGTTCAGCACCGGGGGCACCTTCGCCGACTTCGCCGTCGTCGTCGCCCGGATGGCCGGCGAGCAGGAGGCGTACTCCGCGTTCCTCGTCGACCTCGACGCTCCGGGAGTGCGGGTGGTGCCGGGGCGGCTGCCGCTGACCGGCCAGAACGTGGAGAGCGACGTCGTCCTCGACGACTGCTTCGTCCCCGCCCTCAACCTCCTCGGCGCCGAGGGCGAGGGCCTGCGCATCGCCCTGGGGCGCATCACCGCCAACCGGCTCCTGCACTGCCCGACGGCGCTGGGTGGCGCCCGCCGGGCGCTCGAGATCGCCCTGCGCCACGCCGCCGCCCGACCCGTCTCGGGTGGGCTGCTGCTGGAGAAGCAGGCCGTCCAGCACACCCTGGCCGACATGGCCACCGAGCTGTTCGCCGCCCGTTCCATGACCTACGCGGCGCTGGCCGACCTCGACGCCGGCGCCCGACCACGGATGGAGTCCTTCATGTGCAAGCTCTACGTCGGGGAGACGGCGTTCGCCATCGCCGACCGCTCCCTGCAGCTGCTGGGCAAGGCCGGGATGGTGCAGGGCACCGAGATCGAGCACCTGTGGCACGCGCTGCGGATGTTCCGCGTGCTGACCGGTCCCTCGGAGATCCAGCGCAACGGCATCGTCCGCGACCTCGTCGGAGCGGTGCTGTGAGCGCCGCCGCGGACCTGCGCCGGTACGCCGACGACGTCTGGGCGGGTCGGCTCGACGACGACATCGCGCACAGCGCCCGGGGCGGCGGCGAGGTCGTGGACGTCGCCGACGGCCTCGGCTGGCTGCCGGGCTTCGGCAACGTCATCGCCTTCGAGGCCGCCGACGAGCTGCTGCTGTTCGACACGGGCAACGCACTGACGGCGGAGCGCTCGCACGCGCACCTGCGCCGCTGGTCGACCGCGCCGCTCACCGCCGCCTTCTACTCGCACGGGCACGTCGACCACGTCGCCGGCCTCGCGCCGTTCGACGCGGAGCCGGGCGCCCGCACGCAGGTCGTCGCGCAGGAGCGGGTCCGGGACCGGTTCGACCGCTACGCGCTGACCGCCGGCTACAACGCGGTCGTCAACCAGCGGCAGTTCCAGATCCCCGACCTGCGCTGGCCGACGCAGTACCGCCTGCCCGACGTGACCTACCGCGACGCCCTGACGGTGACCCGGGCCGGGCTGACGTTCGAGCTGTTCCACGCCGAGGGCGAGACCGACGACGCCACGGTCGCCTACGTGCCCGAGCACCGCCTGCTCCTCCCGGGCGACCTGTTCATCTGGCTGGTGCCGAACTGCGGCAACCCCCAGAAGGCCCAGCGCTACCCGCGGGAGTGGGCGCACGCACTGCGCCGGATGGCGGCGCTGGGGGCGGAGACCATGCTGCCCTCCCACGGCGCGCCGGTCTTCGGCGCCGACCGCATCGAGCAGGCGCTGCTCGAGACCGCGGAGTGGCTGGAGTCGATCGTCGAGCAGACCCTCGCGATGATGAACGAGGGGCTGCGTCTGGACGACGTCGTGCAGCGGGTGCGGCCACCCGCGGCCCTCGCGCAGCGGTCCTACCTCCGCGCCCGCTACGACGAGCCCGAGTTCATCGTCCGCAACCTGTGGCGCCGCTACGGCGGGTGGTACGACGGCAACCCGGCGCGGCTGAAGCCGGCCCCCGACGCGGAGCTCGCGCGGGCCGTCGCGGACCTCGCCGGCGGCGCCGGGCGGCTCGCCGACGCCGCCGAGCGGGCCCGGGACGCGGCCGACCACCGCCTCGCCGCCCACCTCGCCGAGATGGCGGTCCAGGCCGATCCGCAGGACACCCGCCTGCACGCCGTGCGCGCCGCCGTCTACGCGGCGCGCGCGGAGGTCGAGGAGTCGCTGATGGCCCGGGGCGTCTACACCTGGGCGGCCGCCGAGTCCCGCCGGGTCGCCGACGTGCCCGACGGTCCGGAGGCGTGAGACCGGGTCCCCGGGCCGCCTGGCGACGACCGCTGGTCGAGGGCGAGGAGCCCGACGCGCGCTTCACGCTGGCCAACGAGCGCACGTTCCTGGCGTGGACGCGCACCGCGCTCGCGCTCGTCGTCGCCGCGCTCGCCCTCGAGGCCGCCCGCGAGCTGGTGCTGCCCGGACCGGCCGGGCGCGTCCTGGTCGTCGCGACGCTGGGGGTGGCGGCGGCGGTCGCCGTGCAGGGCTGCGTGCACTGGCGGGCCGTGGAGGCGGCCCTGCGGTCGGGCCGTCCGCTCCCCCGGGCCGCGCCGGTGTGGTTGGTGGCCTACCTGGTCGTGGCCGCAGTCGGTGCCGCTGCGAGCCTCGGGCTCGGCGGGTGAGCGCGGAACGCGACCCCGGGCTCGCCGTCGAGCGGACGGCGCTGGCGCGGACCCGCATCTGGGCCCTGCTGCTCGGCACCGCGGCGGCCCTGGTGCGGCTCGAGCCCGGACCGGCGACGACCGGGGCGGTGGCGGTGCTGGCCGGCACGGTCCTGCTGGGACGTCGCCGTACCCGCAGCCGGTCCCGCGGGCCCGGCGGGCCCCCGGTGCCGGCGCTGGCGGCCGGGGTGGTGCTGCTCGCGGCCGTCGCGCTCGTGGTCGTCGTGACCTGAGCCCGCCCGTCTCAGCCCCGGGGCAGCGACGCCTCCTCGGGGGCGGCGAGGGTCAGCACCGCGTCCTCGATCATCGGGTCGCGCTCGAGGTCGGCCTCGAGCGCGCGGAGCCGTCGCGCGACCTCGGGCTCGGGCTCGTCGCCCACCAGGTCGACGGCCGCCACGAGGAAGACGCGGCGAGGACCGACGTACTCCACGTGCAGGTAGGTGACCCGCGCGACGGTGCGGTGGCCGGCGACCAGGTCCAGCAACCGCCCGCGCAGCACCGGCGGGACCGCCTCGCCGAGCAGGTAGTCCATGTTGCGGCGGATCAGGAAGAGCGCGACCAGACCCAGCAGCAGGCCCACCGCGATCGAGCCCAGCGCGTCCCACACCGGGTCGCCGGTCGCCTGGTGGGCCGCGACCCCCGCCCCGGCGAGCAGGAGGCCGAGGAGCGCCGAGGAGTCCTCGAGGAACACGGCCCGCAGCGTCGGGTCCGAGGTGCGGTACACGAACGCGAGCGGGCGCAGGTGCCAGCGGCGCGACTCCCGCCGCACCTGCCGCAGCGCCTGCAGGAACGAGGCCCCCTCCAGCAGGAAGGCCACGGCGAGCACGACGTAGTTGAGCGTGTACGCCGGTGCCTCGGTCTCGGCCTCCCCCTGCAGGTCCGCCCACAGCTCCGTGCCGCCGTGCCACAGGGAGACCACCGAGCCCGCGGTGAACAGCCCGAACGCCGCGACGAGGGACCACAGGTAGGCCGAGCGGCCGTAGCCCCGCGGCCGGGCCGCGTCACGCGGTCGGCTCCCCCGGCGCTCGGCGACCAGGAGCGCGACCTCGTTGCCCGTGTCGGCCCACGAGTGGGCCGCCTCGGCGACCATCGACGCCGACCCCGTCAGCGCCGCGGCCACCGACTTCGCCACCGCGATGAGGGCGTTGGCCACCAGCGCCACGACGACGGTCAGCAGCGACTCGCCGCCGCCCGCCGGCCGGGGCTCCCCCGTCTCCTGCTCCCCGCCCACCGCTCCTCCTCCGTCTGATGCCCTGCTGGTCCGGGCTGGTGCGGGCTGGTGCGCCTCCCGCCCATCGGGCCACTGTCGCACCGCGGTCGCTAGCCTGCGCGGGTGCCCGCCCTCCCGTCCCTGCCGGTCCTCCCGACCCTGCCGTCACTGCCGTCCCCTCGCCGGCTCCGTGGCCCCCGGTACCCGGGCGGCCGACTCCTTCGGCAGCATGGGGCCCGGCAGCTGCATCGCCTTCCCGCCCGCCACGCTGGCCGGCACCGCGGCGATCCACGTCGGCGCGGACACGCTGGTCGGCCGCTCGGCCACCCTCACGGTGGGGTACGGCGACGGTCGGCCGCTCCCGGAGCGGGGGCTCGTCCTCGGCGAGCGCTGCGTCATCGGCGCGCGGAGCACCCTGACCGCCCACGAGTCCATCGAGATCGGCGACGACGTCTGGTTCGGCCAGGGGGTCTTCGTCTCCGACGCGAGCCACGGCTACCAGGACCCCGCGACACCGGTGGGGCGTCAGCTCGGCCGCCACCAGCCCGTGCGGGTCGGCTCCGGCACCTGGGTCGGGCACCACGCGATCCTGCTGCCCGGCACCGTCCTGGGGCGGAACGTCGTGGTGGCGGCGGGCTCCGTCGTACGGGGCGAGGTGCCCGACCACTGCGTCGTCGCCGGTGTGCCCGCCCGCGTCGTCCGCCGGCTGGAGCCGGGCGTGGGGTGGGTCGGCGACGACCCCGCGGACGTCCGCCCCGCGTGGTCGCCGGAGGAGGTGACGGCCTACCTCGCCGCGAGGGAGGCGGCCGGGCGCTGACCCGGCGAGGTGTCGTCCGCCACGCGCCCGTCGACGAGGCGCACGAGCCGGTCGGCTAGGGCGAGCACCGCGGAGTCGTGGGAGACGCAGACCACGGCGGCGCCGCGCTCCGCCTCCGCCCGCACGATGGCGCGGATCCGGTCCCCGCTGTCGGCGTCGAGGCCGGTCGTCGGCTCGTCGAGGAGGAGCAGCTCGGCCCCGCGGGCGAGTCCCTGGGCGAGCAGGGCCCGCTGGCGCTGGCCACCCGACAGCGCGGAGTAGGGCTGGCGGGCGAGCGCCGCCACCTCCATCCGCTCCATGGCCTCGTCGACGGCCGCGCGCGCCGCGGCGTCCAGCCGCCGCCACGGACCGCGGCGTCCCCAGGCCCCGACGCTCACCACGTCGCGCACGGTGAGGGGCAGCCGGTCGGGCACGGCGGCCCGCTGCGGCACGAACGCCACGGCGTCGACGGCCCAGCGCGTGCCCGCGCTCGGGGGGCGGGTGCCCGCGACGACCTCCAGCAGGGTCGACTTCCCCGCGCCGTTGGGGCCGGCCACCACCGTCACGCAGGCGGACGGCACGTCGAGGTCGACGCCGCGCACGGCGGGGTGGGCGCCGAAGTCCACGCGGACCCCGCGGAGGCGGGCGGCCAGGGGGACGAGATCGCCGGGGGCGGGGAACGTGCTCACCCGCACACCCTACCGCTTTTGATAATCATTCCTATCTCGGTCTAGGGTCGCTCCTCGTGACCACCCTGACCGAGGGGCTGCTCGAGCCCTTCGCCCTCGACTTCCTGCGACGTGCCCTGCTCGGGGGTGCGCTCGTCGCTGTGCTCTGCGGCGTCGTCGGGACCTGGGTGGTCATCCGCGGCATGGCGTTCCTCGGGGAGGCGTTGGCGCACGGCATGCTCCCCGGCGTGGCGCTCGCCACGGTGCTCGGGTGGCCGGCGATGGCCGGCGGCGCGGTCAGCGCGATCGCGATGAGCCTGGGCATCGGGGGCCTGCAGCGCCGCGGCCGGCTGTCGTACGACACCAGCATCGGCCTGCTGTTCGTCGCCATGCTGGCGCTCGGCGTGATCATCGTGTCCCACTCGGGCAGCTTCGCCACCGACGCCACGTCGATCCTCTTCGGCGACATCCTCGCCATCGCGCCCGTCGACCTCGTGCTCCTGGCGATCGCCGCGGCGGTCGGGCTCGTCGTCGCGGTCGTCGCGCACCGTTCGCTCGTCGCACTGGCCCTCGACCCGCGGATCGCGGCCGTGCTCGGCCTCGGGCCCCGGCTCGCGCAGGCCGCGCTCGTCGGCCTCGTCACGCTGGCGGTGGTCGCGTCGTACCAGGCCGTCGGCTCGCTCCTCGTGGTCGGGCTACTGCTCGCCCCCGCGGTGGCGGCCGAGCACTGGACCACCCGGATCCCGACGCGGATGGCGCTGGCCGCCGTGCTCGGCGTCGTGGCCGTGCTCGTCGGGCTCCTCGTGTCGTGGCACGCCGCGACCGCGGCGGGCGCCTCCGTCGCCGCGGCGGCCATCGCGCTCGCCGTCCTGTCCTGGGCCACCCGCGCGGCGCTCGACGCCGTCCGCGCCCGCACCACCGCCAGACCCGCGACCACACCCGCGACCACCTGATCCACCCCGGCCCACCTCACCCGCGGCACCCACCGCACCCACCCGACGCACCACCGTCCGCCGTCCCGGCGCGCGGCGCTGCGCCCACCCCACGGAAGGACCCCGTGCGTCCACGCATCTCCTCCCTCGCCCTCGGGGGCGTCCTCGGCCTCGCCCTGGTCGCCTGCTCCGGCGACCCGGCCGGGTCGTCCGGCGCCGACGCGACCGACGCGGCCGCCGGTGACGCGACCGGTGACGGCCACGGCGCCGTCGCCGGCGCCGCCGAGGTCTCCGAGCCGCAGCTCGGCCTCACCACGATCGACCCGGCCGGCGCCGTCACGCACCTCGACCTCCTCGACGAGAGCGTCAGCGACCTGGGCAGCGTCGGCGCGCCGAGCGCCCTGACCACCGACGGCCGCTACCTCTTCGCGCAGACCGACGCCGGCGTCGAGGTCGTCGACAGCGGGGTCTGGACGTGGGACCACGTCGACCACTTCCACTACTACCGCGCCGACCCGGCCCTGCTCGGTACCGTCGAGGGCGACGGGGACGCGACCGTGGCGACGACCAACCTGTCCACCACGGGCGGCACCGGCCTGTTCTTCCCCGACTCCGGCGAGGCCGTGCTCCTCGACACCGAGGCGCTGTCGGAGGGCGAGATCTCCGAGCAGTTCCGCGTCGAGGTGGACCCGCACGCCGGCCTGGTCGTGCCGGTCGGCTCGTTCGCGCTCGTCACCGAGGCCACCGACGGCGTCGCGGCGTCCGTCGTCGCCCGCGGCGCGGACGGCGAGCCCACCGGTCTCGAGGAGCCGTGCGTTCGTGCCTCCGGCACGATCACCACCCGCGTGGGAGCCGTCATCGGCTGCGCCGACGGCGCCCTCCTCGCCCACGTGGAGGACGAGGAGCTGGTCGTCGAGCGGATCCCCTACCCGGCGGGCACCACCGCTCCCCCGGCCACCACCTTCGCCAACCGCGAGGGCCGGCCGACCGTGGCGGCCCTGGCGGGCGACGCGGGCGAGGCGGGCATCTGGCTGCTCGACACCCGCGAGCGGGCGTGGACGCTGCTGCCCGCCCCCGAGCCCCTCGTGGCGGTGAGCGCGGTCGACGACGCGGACCAGCACGTCCTCGCGCTCACCGCGACCGGGCGCGTGCTCGTGCTGTCCGGCGAGGACGGGGCCGTGCTCGCCGCGACCGAGCCGCTCGCCGCCGCGTCCCTCGCCGCGGGCGTCCGGCCGACGCTCGTCGCCGACCAGCAGCGGGCCTACCTCAGCGCCCCCCTCGAGCAGCGGCTGCACGAGATCGACTTCGCCGACGCCGCCCGCGTCGCGCGGACCTTCGAGACCACCACCGAGCCGGCGTTCACCGCCGAGACGGGACGCTGACCGTGCGCCGTACCCCCGCACCCCGCACCCGCCGGCCCCTGGCCGGGGCCCTGGCGACCGCCGTGACCACCGCCCTGGCGGCCGGCGCCCTGTCGGCGTGCTCGGCCACGGACGACGACCGTCCGCTGGTGGTGGTCTCGACGAACATCCTGGGCGACGTCGTCGACAACCTCGTCGGTGACCAGGTCGAGGTCATGACCCTCATGAAGCCCGACGCCGACCCCCACTCGTTCGAGATCTCGGCGCAGGAGGCGGCCCGCCTCCGTTCGGCCGACCTCGTCGTGTCGAACGGTCTCGGTCTCGAGGAGGGGCTGCAGCAGCACCTCGACGCGGCCGCCGACGAGGACGTCCCCACCTTCGTGGCGGGGGACGTCGTCGAGGTGCTCGAGTACGCCGAGGGCGACGCCGCGGGCACGCCCGACTCGCACTTCTGGACCGACCCCGCCCGGGTGCTCGACGTCGTCGACGCCCTCGGCCCCGTGCTCGCGGACCTCGACGGTGTCGACCCCGACGCCCTCGCGGAGCGCGCCGAGGACTACCGCACCAAGGTCGAGCAGGTCGACGCCGAGATGACGGAGGCGTTCGCGGCCATCCCCGAGGAGCGGCGCGCGCTCGTCACCAACCACCACGTCTTCGGCTACCTCGCGGACCGCTTCGACTTCGAGGTCGTCGGCGCGGTCATCCCCGGCGGCACCACGCTGGCGGCGCCCTCGGCCTCCGACCTCGCCGACCTCGTCGAGGCGGTGGAGGAGACCGGCGTGCCCACCATCTTCGCGGAGTCGTCGTCCCCGGACCGGCTCGTGCAGGCCCTCGCCAGCGAGGCCGACGTGCACGTCGACGTCGTCGAGCTGTTCACCGAGTCGCTCACCGGGCCCGACGGCGGCGCCCCCGACTACCTCACCATGATGCGCGTCAACACCGAGCGCATCGCCACCGGGCTCTCCGCGTGAGCGCCCACCCCCACCCTGGAAAGAGAGAGATGACGATGCGCACTCCCCGCCCGTTCCGCCTCGGCACGGCGGCCCTCGCCCTCGGCGCGGTCGCGAGCCTCGCGGCCTGCTCCTCCGGCGACGCCGCCGACGACTCCGGCAGCGACGCCGCCGGCTCGTCCTCGTCCGGACCGGCGGCCGGTCCCCGGCTCGCCGTCTCCTACGAGGGCGGCATCCTCGTGCTCGACGGCACCTCGCTCGACACGCTCGCCGACCTGCCCTCGGAGGAGTTCACCCGGCTCAACCAGGCCGGTGACGACCGGAACGTGATGGTCACGGTGAGCGACGGCTTCCAGGTGCTCGACACCGGCGCCGGCACCACCGAGGAGCCGGAGCTCACCGACCGCCTCTTCGAGGCCGACACCCCCGGCCACGTCGTGCGCCACGCCGGCAAGACGATCCTGTACGCCGACGGCACCAGCGACACCACCATCTTCGACACCGCGGACCTGGCGGCGACCGAGGACCTGCCGGAGCACGAGACCGTCGAGGGCGTCGAGGCCCACCACGGCGTCTCGGTCGTGCTCGAGGACGGCACCTTCCTCACGACCGTCGGCAACGCGGACGGCCGCAACGGCGTCGTGGTGAAGGACGCCTCCGGCGCGGTCGTCGCGCAGAGCGACCAGTGCCCGGGCGTGCACGGCGAGGGCACCGCGCAGGGCGAGGCCGTGGTCTTCGGCTGCGAGGACGGCGCGCTGCTGTACGTCGACGGCGAGCTCACGAAGCTGGCCGCGCCGGACCAGCCCTACGGCCGCATGGGCAACGCGTACGTGAGCGAGACCAGCCCGCTCGTCGTGGGCGACTACAAGACCGACCCCGACGCCGAGGGCTACCTGCTCGGTGCCGTGACCCTCATCGACACCGAGGCGGGCACCCTCGAGGTGGTCGACCTGCCCGAGGGCGTGGAGTACACCTTCCGCGACGTGGCCCGCGGCCCGGACGACCTGGCCTACGTCCTGGCCACGGACGGCTCGATCCACGTGCTCGACCCGGCCACCGGCGAGCTCACCGAGTCCTTCCCCGTGATCGAGGCCTGGGAGGGCCCGGCCGACTGGCAGGACCCGCACCCCGCGATCGTCGTGTCGGGTGACACCGGCTACGTCACCGAGCCGGCCACGAACGAGGTGCACGCCGTCGACCTCACGACCGGCGAGGTGCTGGCCAGCACGGAGCTCGAGGCCACGCCGAACGAGCTCGCGCCCGCCGCCGGCTGAGACCCGCCGTACGACGCAGCGACGCCCCGGCCTGCCGAGCAGGCCGGGGCGTCGCCGTACCCCGAGGGGTGGTCCGGGCCCTCAGCCCGCGAGGACCACCCGCTCGTTGGGGACGCAGTGCGTCATCGTGTGGCCCTCGACGTCCCGGGGGCCGTTCTTCCCGAGGTTCGCGGCGCGCTGCTGCTCCTCCTCGGACAACGTCTGCGTCGCCAGTGGCTCGAGGTGGCGGACGTCGTCGGCCGTGATGCCGAGGCCCTCGCCGACGCGCTGGCCGAGCTCGTCCTCGCAGAGGAAGAAGTGCCAGACCATGCGCTCCTGCACCTCACGGGTCGCCTCCCCGATGTTGGCCACCAGGTTGGCGACGAGGTCGTCGCGCTCCCAGTCCTCCAGCAGCCGGAACCGCTCGCCCGCCTGCGCGTAGTCGTTCGTCCGCGGGATCCGGGCACCGGTCAGCCGGCCACCCAGCTCGGGCCCGACCTCGGCGGGGCCGGGCCGCGGGGCCTCCTGCACGCCGCCGGTCGTCGACGGCTCGTAGTTGACGTGCGGGTTCTGGCCCTCCGCGAGGTCCACGCCGTACGACATCTGCCCGCCGCGCTGGTTCGTCGCGACCGAGGCGTTCTTGGCCTGGTTCACGGGCAGCTGCAGGTAGTTCGGACCGACCCGGTAGCGCTGCGTGTCGCTGTAGGAGAACGTGCGCCCCACGAGCATCTTGTCGTCGGAGAACTCCAGCCCGTCGACGAGCACGCCGGTGCCGAAGGCGATCTGCTCGTTCTCGTTGTGAAAGTCCGCCACGTTGCGGTCCAGGGTCATCGTGCCGACCAGCCTCGGCTCGAAGACCTCCTCCGGCCACACCTTGGTGTCGTCGAGCGGGTCGAAGTCCAGCTCCGGGTGGTCGTGGTCCTCCATGAGCTGCACGTAGAGGTCCCACTGGGGGAACTCGCCGCGCTCGATGGCCTCGTACAGGTCCTTCGACGCGTGACCGAGCTCGGTCGCCTGGATCGCGGCGGCGTCGGCCTCGGTCAGCGACTTCACGCCCTGACGCGGCAGCCAGTGGTACTTGACCAGGTGGGAGACGCCCTCGGCGTTGACCCAGCGGTAGGTGTTGACCCCGAAGCCCTGCTGGTGGCGGTAGTCCGCCGGGATGCCCCGCGGGCTGAACAGGTTGACGAGCATGTGCATCGACTCGGGCGTCTGGCTCATGAAGTCGAAGATCCGCGCCGGCTCCTGGCGGAACGTGACCGGGTCCGGCTTCAGCGAGTGGATGACGTCGGGGAACTTGATGGCGTCACGGATGAAGAAGACGCCCAGGTTGTTGCCGACAAGGTCCCAGTTGCCGTCCTCGGTGTAGAACTTCACGGCGAACCCGCGCGGGTCGCGCGCCGCCTCGGAGGAGTCCCGACCCCCGATGACGGTCGAGAACCGCACGGCCACGTCGGTCGTCTTTCCGGCCTCGGCGAACAGCTTCGCCCGGGTGTAGGTCGCGATCGGCTCGTCGCCCCACTGCCCCGTCGCCTCGAAGGTGCCGTAGGCCACGGCGCCCCGCGCGTGCACGACCCGCTCGGGGATGCGCTCGCGGTCGAAGTGGCTCACCTTCTCGAGGAAGTGGTAGTTCTCCAGCGTCGCCGGGCCGCGGGGGCCCACCGTGCGGGTGTTCTGGTTGTCGTAGACCGGGTGGCCCTGCCGGGTCGTCAGGTGACGGTCGGGTGCGGTCATCGCGTTGTCCTCTCCTCGGGTACGGCGTGGTCCACGGCGCCTGCCTCGTCCGTGCAGGAGCCGCAGCGGCCCCAGAACACGATCTCGGCCTCGTCCACCGTGAAGTCGTGACCACCGGCCGGCGTCAGGCAGGGCGCCGAGCCGACCGGGCAGTCGACGTCGACGGTCCGGCCGCACGAGCGGCAGACCAGGTGGTGGTGGTTGTCGTCGACGCGGGCCTCGTAGCGCGCCGGGAAGCCGGGGATCTCGACCCGGCGGACCAGCCCGCCCTCGGCGAGCGCGTCGACGCAGTCGTAGACGGTCTGCGTCGACGTGCGCGGGCGTAGCGCCCGCGCCTCCTCGGCCAGCTCGGCCACGGCGAGGTGACGCCCGGCGTCCGTGGCGCGGTCGAGGGCGGCGAGCACCGCGAGCCGCGGGCCCGTGACCCGCAGCCCCGCGCGCTTCAGTCGTCCCGCGTCGTCGCCCACGTCCGTCCGGGTACCCGAGGTCGGGGGTGGCATGCGCCCTCGGTCCGGGTGCGACCAGCGCCCGGGGCATGATGGGCGGGTGCCCGAGTGGATGCAGGCCGGCCTGTGGGGGCTGGTGTCCGGAGGGGCGCTCGTCGTGGGCGCCGCGATCGCCTGGTTCGTGCGCGTCCCGCGCCTCGTCATCGCCGCGATCATGGCGTTCGGCGCCGGCGTGCTCGTCTCGGCGCTGTCGTTCGAGCTCGTCGACGAGGCGGAGCGGACGGGCGGGCTCGGCGCCACGGTCGTCGGCCTGCTGGTGGGCGCGGGCGCCTACGTCGCGGCCAACGTCGCCCTGGCCCGCCGGGGCGCGCGGCACCGGAAGCGGTCGGGCGACCAGCAGCCCAGCGAGGGGCAGGTGAGCGGCAGCGGCGCGGCCATCGCGATCGGCGCCCTGCTCGACGGCGTCCCGGAGTCCACGGTCCTCGGCCTGTCGCTCACCGGGGGCGAGGGGGTCGGGCTCGCGGTGCTCGCCGCCATCCTGCTCTCCAACCTGCCCGAGGGTCTCTCGAGCGCCGCCGGCATGAAGCGCAGCGGGCGCAGCGCCGCCTTCGTCTTCGGCGTGTGGTCGGCCATCGCGGTCGCCAGCGGGATCGCCGGCCTGCTGGGGTACGTCGTGTTCGCCGGCGCCCCGGGCGGCACGGTCGCCGTCATCACCGCGCTCGCGGCGGGCGCCATCCTCGCCATGGTGGTCGACACGATGGTGCCCGAGGCGTTCGAGGAGACCGGCCTCTACAACGGCGCGCTGTGCGTGCTCGGCTTCATCAGCGCCTTCGCCATCAGTCGCGGCTGAGCCCTGCGACGGGCCGCTGGGACGGGCGGATACCGTCCTCGCGTGACCGTCCAGCCTGCCGCCGCACCCCGCCCGCTCTCGGCCGTCGCCGTGTTCTGCGGCTCGTCCTACGGGGACTCCCCCGCCTTCGCCGACGCGGCCCGCCTCGTCGGGCGCACGCTCGCGGAGCGCGGCACCACCCTCGTGTACGGCGGGGGCCGCGTCGGGCTCATGGGCACGGTCGCCGACGCTGCGCTCGCGGCCGGCGGCGAGGTGGTGGGCGTGATCCCCCGCGCGCTCGACGAGCGCGAGCTCACCCACACCGGGTGCACCGAGCTGGTGGTGGTCGAGTCGATGCACGAGCGCAAGGCGCTGATGGCCGAGCGCGCCGACGCCTTCCTCACCCTGCCCGGCGGGGCGGGCACGCTGGAGGAGGTCGCGGAGCAGTGGACGTGGGCGCAGCTGTCCATCCACCACAAGCGCAGCGGGTTCCTCGACGTCGACGGTTTCTGGGCCCCGCTGCGGGACATGCGCGACCGGATGGTCGAGCGCGGTTTCGTGCGTCCCGAGCAGGGCGGGATCGTGACCTTCGACGACGACCTCGACCGGCTGCTCGCCACGCTCGCCTCGCCGCCGACATGGACCGACAAGTGGGGCCGGCGCGACGCCGTACCCCCGCCGGTCTGAGGCTCCCGGGCGCGGTCAGCCGCGGACGAGCGGCTGCGACTCGCGCCGCCACGACCACGTCGCGGCCGCGAGGGCCGCGGCCAGCAGCACGACCGACACCCCGATGCCCCACCGCAGGGCGGCGTCGGGGTCGCCCAGGGCGTCGACCGCCAGCTGGTAGGCCGTCATGACGACCGCCGCGCCGATGGCCGCGCCGATGCGCTGCCCGGTCTGCAGCGCGCCGCCGGCGGCGCCGCCCATGCGGGTGGGCACGTCGGCGAGCGAGAGGGTCATGTTGGGCGAGACGACCGCGCCACCGCCGGCCCCCGCGACGAGCAGCGGCACCGACAGCACGAGCCACAGCGGCGCGCCCTGCAGCGGTACGGCGAGCGCGAGCACGACGAGGCCCGTCATCAGCACGACGAGCGCCACGACGGTCAGCACGCGCCCGACGCGGTCCACGACCCGCCCGGCGAGCGGCGAGGCGACGGCCGAGCCGACGGCGAAGGGGCACAGCAGCAGACCGGCCTCGAGGGCGGAGAGGTCACGGCCCTCCTGGAGGAAGACGCTCAGCACGAGGAACACGCCGGTGAACCCGGTGAAGTACAGCGTCCCGATGGTCACGCCGCTCGCGTAGCCGGGCGTGCGCACGAGCAGGCTCACGTCGAGCAGCGGCGCCCCGCCCCGCGCCACGACCCGCCGCTCCCAGCGCACGAAGGCGACGGCGAGCCCGGGCACCAGCACGAGGAGCACGAGCGGCAGCAGCGCCCCGCCCTCGAGGCTGATCACGGGGACGAGGACGGCCAGGACGGTGGCGCCCAGCAGCAGGGCGCCGACGAGGTCGAGGTGCACGCTCTCCCCCGCGGCGGCCGGGTCGCGGCCCGGCACCATCCGCAGGATCGGCACGACGAGCAGCAGCCCGATGGGCACGTTGACGAGGAAGATCCAGCGCCACCCGTCCTGCTCCCCCGCGAGCGCGATGAGGAGGCCGCCGAGGACCGGGCCGAGCGCCGAGGAGACGGAGACGACGAGACCGAAGGTGCCGAACGCGACGCCGCGCTCGTGGCCCCGGAACAGCGTCTGGATGAGCCCGGAGTTCTGGGGCGTCAGCAGGCCGGCGGAGGCGCCCTGCACCAGGCGGGCCACGATCAGCCACGTCGCGTCGGGGGCGAGCCCGGCCGCCGCGCTGGAGGCGATGAAGCCCAGCAGGCCGGCCACCATGAGGCGGCGCCGGCCGAACGCGTCGCCCAGGCGCCCGCCGGTGACGAGGGTGAGGCCGAACGCGAGCGCGTAGCCCGACACGACCCACTGGATGGTGCCCGGCCCGGTGTCGAGGCCGGCGCTCATCGACGGGATCGCGACGTTCACGATCGTCACGTCGAGCAGCACCATGAACCCGACCACGAGGCTCACGCCGAGGATCCGCCAGCGCCGCGGGTCCGGCTCGTACGACGCGGTCTCCTCGGTCTCCTGCGTCGTCCCGGTCACCTCGACACGCTAGCCACCGGCCGCAACGGCGCTCCTCAGCCGGGGAGCCGGAACTGCACCTGCTGCATGCTGCGCGAGATGGGCACGAGGAGCTCGCGCCGGACGCGGTCGTGCTCGGGGTCGCGGTCGAAGCGCACGAGGTCGGCCTCGCTCGCCACGTCGACGGTGATCGCGTACGACGCGTTGCCCTGCCGCAGGCCGAGGTCGCGCCCGGCGACCACGCGCGCGTCGAGCCCGGTGACCGCCAGTCCCCGCACCGCCGCGAGGGCCGCGTCGAGGCGCTCGGTCGTCACTCCGGGCTTGAGGACGCCGAGCACCACGTTGCGGATCATGGGTTCCAGTGTGCGGGTCAGGTCCCCACGGGACCGTCGACCAGCACGAGGGCCGCGTCGAGGGAGCGCAGCGCCTCGCCCCGGTCGATCCGCACGAGGGCAAGTGCAGCGAGGACGAGGGCGCTGACGGCGTCGGCGACGGCGCCGCGCCAGGCCGCCGACCGACCGCCGCCCGAGGCCTCGGGGGCGGGGTCGGCGGGGTCGGGCGAGGTGCCGTGGGCGGGGTCGCGGGCGTCGACCCCCCGGCCGATCGCCCGGCGCAGCTCGGCGCGGTAGTCGGCGACGGCCGCGCGGACCACGTCGTCGCGCCCGATGGGGGCGCCGGCGGCGCTCATGAGCAGGCACCCGTGCCGCGCGGAGGTCGTGCGCTCGTCGGCCAGCACGGCGCGCAGGCCGGTCAGGTACGCCGCGAGCGCGCCGGGGTCGACCTCGTCGGCGAGCAGCGGCGCGAGCCGGGGGCGGACGACCTCGTCGAGGTAGCTGGCCACCGCCCGCTCGAAGAGGCCCTGCTTGCTGCCGAACGTGTTGTAGATGCTGGAGCGCGACAGGCCGGTCGCCCGCTCCAGCGCCGGCAGGGCCGCGCTCTCGAAGCCGTCGCGCCAGAACACCTCCCGGGCGGCGCGCACGGCGGCCCCGGTGTCGAACGCCTGGGTCCGGGCCACGACGCACCTCCTCGACGACTTGCGGTCCTCCTGTTCGAGCCTATTCTGGATCGACCGGTCCAACAAGCGCCCGAACCGCTCGAGAGGAGCACCGTGGTCCCCACCACCAGCACCCAGGTCCAGCTCGTCCGCCGCCCCACGGGGTGGCCGGAGCCCGACGACTTCCGCACGGTGGAGGTCGAGCTGCCCGACCTCGAGCCCGGCGAGGTGCGCGTCGCCAACGCGTTCGTCTCCGTCGACCCCTACATGCGCGGGCGGATGAACGAGGGCAAGAGCTACATCCCGCCCTTCGTGCTCGGCGAGACGATGACGGGCGGCGCGGTCGGCCGCGTGGTCGCGTCCCGCGACGACGCCCTGGCGGTCGGTACGCCGGTGCTCCACGACCTCGGGTGGCGCGACGTCGCCCAGGGCCCGGTCCGGGCGTTCCGCCCGGTGCGCGAGGTCCCGGGGGCGCCGCTCTCGCTGCACCTCGGCATCCTCGGGATGACGGGGCTGACGGCGTACGTCGGGCTGACCCGCATCGCCGGCCTGCGCGAGGGCGACACCGTCTTCGTCTCCGGCGCCGCCGGCGCCGTGGGCACCGCCGTGGGGCAGGTCGCGCGGCTGCTGGGCGCGGGGCGCGTCGTCGGCTCGGCGGGCTCCCCGGAGAAGGTCGCCCTGCTCCGCGACAAGTACGGCTACGACGCCGCCTTCGACTACAAGGCCGGGCCGGTGCGCGACCAGCTCGCCGAGGCCGCGCCCGACGGGGTCGACCTCTACTTCGACAACGTCGGTGGCGAGCACCTCGAGGCCGCGCTGGGCGCCATGAACCGCGGCGGGCGGATGGCGCTGTGCGGCGCGATCGCCGCGTACAACGCCGACGCCCCCGTGCCGGGCCCCCGCAACATGTTCCGGATCATCACCCAGGGCCTCACCCTGCGCGGCTTCACGCTCGGCGACCACCGCGACCTCGCGGGCGAGTTCGGCGAGCGGATGGCCGGCTGGTTCGCCGACGGGCGGATCGCGTACGACGAGACCGTCGTCGACGGCGTCGAGAACGCGGTCGAGGCGCTGCTGACCATGATGCGCGGCGGCAACGTCGGCAAGATGGTCGTCCGCACCGGCGACTGAGGCGGCCGCAGGCCCGTCCGCTGCGACCGTCCCACCCGCAGGACGGCTCAGCGGAAGTCGCGGGACCGGGCGCGGGACTGCAGCACCTCCCCCGCGCCCGGCACCACCGTGTCGATGGCCTCGAGCCGGTCGGCGACGAGGTTCGTCACCCCGTCGCTGCGCTCGAGGATCCCCCGGACGACGACGGCCACCCGGTTGCGCGCCACGTGCCGGTGGCGGGCGAACACCCCCACCGAGCAGACGACGTTGAGCATCCCCGTCTCGTCCTCGAGGTTGAGGAACGTCGTGCCCTGCGCCGTGCCGGGCCGCTGCCGGTGGGTCACGAGGCCGGCGACGTGCACCCGCCGGTTGGCCTCCGTGTGCTCGAGGTCGGCCACCGAGCGCACCCCCGCCTCCCGCAGCAGCCCCCGCAGGTGCTCGACGGGGTGGTGCTCCGGGGAGATGCGGGTCGCCCACAGGTCCGCCAGCGTCTCCTCGACCTCCGCCATCGCCGGCAGCGTCGGCGGCGCGGGAGCCGGTGTCGTGCCGGGCAGGTGCTCGGCGCTCTCGGCGTACCCCGCGCTCCACAGCGCCTCGCGCCGCTCGAGCCCGAAGCAGCCCAGCGCGCCGGCCGTGGCGAGCGCCTCGAGCTGCGGCGTCGTCAGGGCCGCGCGCCGCGACAGGTCGGTGACGCTCTCGTACGGCGCGCGCTCCCGCTCGGCGACGATGCGCCGGGCCACGTCCAGCCCGATGCCCTGCACGCCGTCGAGCCCGAGGCGGACGGCGAGCTCCCCGTCGTACCGGTGCTCGACCTGCTCGGGGAACCGGGTGGGCGGCGCCGTGCCCGCCTCGAGCGGCTCGAGGTCGGCCTGGGCCGAGGAGCGGGCCACGTCGGGACGCAGCACCCGCACCCCGTGGCGCCGGGCGTCGCCGACGAGCGACTGCGGGGAGTAGAACCCCATCGGCTGGTTGCGCAGCAGGCCGGCGAGGAAGGCCGCCGGGTAGTGCAGCTTGAACCACGACGAGTAGTAGACGAGCAGCGCGAAGCTGAGCGCGTGGGACTCCGCGAAACCGAAGTTCGCGAACGACAGGATCTGCAGGTAGATCCCCTCGGCCCGCTCCCCGGTGATGCCGCGGCGCTCCATGCCGGCGAAGAGCTTCTCCTTCACCGACTCGATGCGCTCCACGCCCCGCTTGGAGCCCATGGCGCGGCGCAGCAGGTCGGCGTCGTCGCGGGTGCAGTCGCCGATCGCGACCGCCATCGCCATGAGCTGCTCCTGGAACAGCGGCACGCCGAGGGTGCGCTCGAGCACGGGCTCGAGGTCGGGGTGCTCGTAGCGGATCGGCTCCTTGCCCGTGGCCCGGCGCACGTAGGGGTGCACGGCGCCGCCCTGGATGGGTCCGGGGCGGATGAGGGCGATCTCGATGGCCAGGTCGTAGAAGCAGCGCGGCTGCAGCCGCGGGAGCGTGCCGATCTGCGCGCGGCTCTCGACCTGGAAGACGCCGATCGAGTCGGCGCGGCAGAGCATGTCGTAGACGGACGGCTCCTCGCGGGGCACCGTGTCCATCCGCCACCGCACGCCGAGGTGCTGCTCGACCAGCCGCATCATGTGGTCGAGCGCGCCGAGCATGCCGAGGCCCAGCAGGTCGAACTTGACCAGGCCCATCGTCTCGCAGGCGTCCTTGTCCCACTGCAGCACCGTGCGCCGGTCCATCCGGGCCCGCTCGATGGGCACGACCTCCCCGATGGGCCGCTCGGTGAGCACCATGCCGCCCGAGTGGATGCCCAGGTGGCGCGGCGCCCCGACCAGCTGCTCGGCGAGGTCGAGCACCGGGCCGGGGATGTCGAGGCTGCGGTCGATCTCGCGGCCCCAGCCGTCGACCTGCTTGCTCCACGCGTCCTGCTGGCCCGTCGAGTGGCCGAGGGCCTTCGCGGCGTCGCGCACCGCCATCCGGGGGCGGTAGGTGATGACGTTGGCGACCTGGGCGGCGTTGCGCCGCCCGTAGGTGTCGTAGACCCACTGGATCACCTCCTCGCGCCGGTCGGAGTCGATGTCGACGTCGATGTCGGGCTCCTCGTCGCGGTGCTCGGAGATGAACCGCTCGAACGGCAGGCGGTAGTAGACGGCGTCCACGGCGGTGATGCCCAGGGCGTAGCAGACCGCGGAGCTCGCCGCCGACCCGCGGCCCTGGCAGAGGATGTCCTGGCTGCGGGCGAAGGCGACGATGTCGTGCACGATCACGAAGTAGCCCGCGAAGTTCTTGCGCTCGATGACGTCCAGCTCCCGCTCGATCCGCGGGGCGGCCTCGGCCTCGTTCTCGGTGCCGGCGTAGCGCTCCGCGAACCCGCGGCGCACCAGCTCGCGCAGCCAGCTCGTCGCCGTGTGCCCGGGCGGGATGTTGCGCGTCGGCAGCTCGGGCGAGGCCTTGCGCAGGTCGAAGGCCAGCTCGTCGGCGAGCTGCACGCTGCGGGCGACCGCTCCGTCGTACCGGCCCAGGAGGCGGGTCATCTCCACCCCGCTGCGCAGGTACGCCGACGGGCCGGGCGGCAGCCAGCCGTCCATGTCCGTGAGGCTGCGGCGGGCGCGCACGGCGGCCATGGCCGTGGCCAGCCGGTGCTCGGACGGCGTCGCGTGGTGGACGTTGCCCGTCGCGACCACCGGGAGCCCGCGGTCGGCGGCGATGCCGGCCAGCACGTCGTTGGCCTCGGTGTCGCCCGGGCGGCGGTGGTGGGTGAGCTCCACGACGACGTGCTCCGCCCCGAACCGGTCGACGAGGTCGTCGAGCGCCGCGGCCGCGGCGGCCGGGCCGCCGTGGGCGAGCGCCGCCCGGACGGCGCCCTTGCGGCAGCCGGTCAGCACCAGCCAGTGGCCCCGGCCGCGGTCGACGAGCTCGTCGACGTCGTGGACCGGCCGGCCCTTCTCGTCGCCGCGCAGGTGCGCCTCCGTCATCGCGCCCGCGAGCCGGTGGTAGCCCTCGACCCCGCGCGCCAGCACGAGCAGGTGGTGACCCTCCGGGTCGGGCACGCCGTTCTGCGGACCGGACAGGCCGAGGGAGAGCTCCGCGCCGTACACCGTGCGCAGCGGCTGGCCCTGGGCCGCCTCGGCGAGCATCGGCGCGCCGTGGAAGCCGTCGTGGTCGGTGAGCGCCAGCCCGTGCAGGCCGAGGCGCACCGCCTCGGCGACCAGCGCGTCGGGGGCGCTCGCCCCGTCGAGGAAGCTGTAGTGGCTGTGGCAGTGCAACTCGGCGTAGGGCACGCCCCCCGCGGACCCGGTGGCCGGCGGGATGGCGACGGGCGCGCGCTTGCGGCGCGACACCGGCGCGTCGTCGGCGCCGGGGCGCCCCGACAGACGGCGCTCCAGCTCGCTCCACGGCACCGCCGGGTTGTTCCATCCCACGCACCCACCGTATCGAACACGTGTTCGATGTGCGAGCGGCGTTCCCCGGCTTCCCGGAACGTCGGGCGGGGCCGGCAGGGTCGGGCTACCCCGCGATCGTCGTCGTCCTGGCGGCGCCGGTGATCGCAGCGACCACGGAGGCGACGGCGGTCTCGACGGCGGCGCCGACGGCCTCGCGGTCGGTGGACTCGGAGTCGTGGACGAAGGCGCGGGCCCCGCGGCGCATGCCGCAGAAGTCGACGATGCCCTCCTCGACCTGCGTGGTGAACGCCCGGTCGTAGCCGTGCCGGGCGAAGGACGCCGCGGAGGTCCCCGAGAGCGGCAGCAGGTGGAGCGTGAGCCGGTCGAGCCACGGGACGACGCGGTCCTCGTCGTCGAAGCCGAACGCCCACCCGCCCACGAACACGCGGTCGATCCAGCCCTTGAGCAGCGCCGGCAGCGACCACCAGTAGACCGGGAAGACGAGCACGAGGTGGTCGGCCGTGTCGATCCTCGCCTGCTCCGCCGCGACGGCGGGGTCGGTCAGCGTCCGCTCGAGGTAGTCCCGCCGGTCGCCGGCCGCGAACCGCGGGTCGAACCCCTCCTGGGCCAGGTGGGCCGGCGTCGTCCGGTCGGCCCCGAGCTCCTCCTGCAGCCGTCGGGCCGCGTGGTGGGTGAGCGAGCCGGTGTCCGGGTGGGCGGTGACGATCAGGGTGCGCACGCCCCCATCCTCCCGGCCTGCGCCCGTCGCGACCATCAGGCCCCCGGGGCGGACACGACGACCCGCACCGGCCGGCCCGCGGCGAACGCCAGCACCTGCTCGACGGCCGCGCCGTACAGGCTCTCGAGCACCTCGGTGACGACGTAGCCCAGGTGCGGGGTGGCGGTGACGCCCGGCAGCCGCAGCAGCGGGTCGCCCTCGGCGGGCTCGACGTCGAACACGTCGACGGCCGCACGTCCCGGCCGTCCGGCGGCGACGGCCGCGGCGAGCGCCCCGGGCGCGACGAGCCCCGCCCGCGAGGTGTTGACGAAGAGGGCGTCGGGCCGCATCCGGCCCAGCAGGTCGGCGGTGACGACGCCCCGCGTGGCCGGCACCAGCGGCAGGTGCACCGTGAGGACGTCGCTGGTCGCGAACAGCTCGGCCCGGTCCGCAGCGACCTCGTGCCCGGCCGCGAGCGCCCGCGCCCGGGAGCCCTCCCGCCCGTCGACGAGGACCCGCATGCCGAACGCGCGCCCGACGTCGGCCACCCGCGTGCCGATGCGCCCCAGCCCGAGCACGCCGAGGGTGCGGCCCCGCAGCAGGGTGCCGACCGATCCCTGCCACCCGCCGGAGCGCAGCCGCGCGACCTCCTCGGGGACCCGGCGGCTCGCCGCCAGCACGAGCGCCCACGTCAGCTCGACCGTCGCGGCCGGGTCACCCGCGCCGCCGGCGGACACGGCGATCCCCCGCTCGCGGCAGGCGTCGAGGTCGAGGTGGTCGGTGTGCCGGCCCGTCTGGCTGACGAGGCGCACCGTGTCCAGCCGCTCGACCACGGCCCGTGGCAGCGCGGTGCGCTGCTGCAGCAGGACGACGGCGTCGAAGCCGTCGAGCCGCGCGACCAGCCGGTCGCCGGTCACGGCGTCGGGGAAGGTGACCACCTCGTGCTCGGGGGCGTCGAGCAGCGGCCGCGCCGCCGCCAGCCCGGCGAACGCGCCCTGGTGGTCGTCGAGCACCGCGACCCGCACGGTCGACCTCCGTCCGTCCGCCACCGGCGGTGGCCCTCCCGGCGAGCATGCCACCCGCGCCCGCGTCGCTCAGTCGTAACCGGCCTCGACCCACCAGGCGCCGTCGACGCACGCCATCAGCCAGGCGCGACCGTCGACGCCGACCACCTGGAAGCGGGCCGCGCGCCGCACGGGCGAGCCCGTCTCCTCCCACCACGCCTCGTCGACCGGCCACGGGCCGGCCCAGGCGTCGACCGGCAGCCAGCCCGCGTCGGGCACCCGGACCGTGGTCGGCTCCCCCGTCACCCAGCCGCGCTCGTCCACGCGCACCGGCACCCCGGAGGCGTCGTGGACCTCGCCGGGCAGCGGCTCGGCGAAGACCCGGGCGGGCGCCGGCCCCGGGATGCGGCCCGGCCACGGTCGGTCGACGGCCCGCAGCCCGACGGGCCGCTCCCCCCACGGCACGACGGCCTGGCGCGCCGCCGGCCCCCGTCCTCCCTGCGCCACCGGAACCAGCACCGCGTCGTACCCCAGCATCGCCTGCACCCGTGCCATCCCTCTCCCCACCAGCTCGTCCGCCCCACCGCCCCACAACGCCTCCGCGTGGGCCGCCGCCGGCTCGGCCGTCTCCGGCACGAACCGCACCCGTGTCACCGGCTCCAGCACCGGTCCCGCCGCCCGCCGGCTGCGCACCGACCCCTGCGACTGGCCCTGGAGCTGCCAGTGCACCCGGTCCACCAGGTCGCGGGCCGAGAAGTGCCGGGGGTGCAGCCAGCTGCGCGCGGAGACCACGACGTCCTCCCCGTGCGCGCCCGCGCACGACGCCTCGACCCGCACGGCGGTGGCGACGAGCTGGCGCTCCGCGAGACCGGCCACGAACCGCTCCGCGGTGGTGCGCACGCTGAAGCAGATCGCCTCCACCGACTCCAGCGGCGGCTCGAAGGGCACCTCGCGGGCCAGCTCGGGCGGCGGCGTGCGTGCCGCCAGCGCCACCTCGCCCTCGCCCCGTACCCGCCGGTGGACCTCCGCCCCGTAGGTGCCGAAGCGACGACCGACGTCGGCCGCCGGCAGCGCCCCGAGGTCGCCGAGGGTGCGCAGCCCCAGCCGCCGCAGCAGCGAGACCAGCTCCTCCGCCGCCGGGTCCGCCAGCAGCGCGTCGACCGGCAGGCCCCGCAGGAACACGGCCGACTCCCCCGGCCCCACGACGACGTGCTCCTGCACCCCCGCGCGGCGCGCGGCCTGCTCGGCGGTGAAGAGGTCGTCGGCGACGCCCATCCGCACGTCCCACACCCCGGCGCCCACGAGGGTCTCGGCGAGCAGGGCCGCCGCGTGCGGCTCGCCCCCGCCGTACCGCCCCGGCGCCCGCAGGGCCAGCAGCCCGGGCCGCAGCGGCGCGACCCCGGGGCGCACCTCCTCGACGACCCCGAGCACGGTCTCGAACGCCCGGGCGTCGCGCTCGGGGTTCGCGTCGAGCAGCACGAGCTCGGGGCAGCGCGACTGCGCGTCGCGGCGCCGCATCCCCCGCCGCACGCCCTCGTCGCGGGCCGGGCCGTTGCAGACCTCCACCACGTTGCGCGACAGCACCGCCGCCGGCGCGCCGAGGGACAGCTCCTCCTCGGCGAGCGCCGCGACCACCGACCAGTCCGGGCACCAGACGACGAGCACGCGGCCGGCCACTAGCCGACCCTCCCCACGGCCCGTCCGACACCCTCCAGGCGGGCGGCCCCACCCTGCTCGGCCGGGAAGCGGAGGTCGGCGTGGCGCGGCGGCGCCGCCCCCCGTCGTACGGCGACGCGCACCCACCGCTCCCGCAGCCGGCCCTCGCCCCGCTCGGCCCCCGTCCAGCGCACGCGCTCGACGCTCAGGCGGGCCTCGCAGCGCGGCCAGTCGCCCCACACCACGAGCGCCGCGGAGCGCTTGCGCAGCCGGGCCTCCAGGACGCTCGCCGACTTCGGGTCGACGACGCCCCGGGGACGCAGCACGACGAGCCGCACGACGTCGACGAGCGCCGCCGTGGCCTCGAGCCACAGGTCGCCCGGGTCGGGCACGAGCACCGTGCGCGCCGGGTCGAGCCCGAGGTCGAGGGCCGCCTCGACCCCGAGGTCGGGCCAGCCGACGACGGCGACCCACTCACCGGCGGCCGAGGCCCCCGCGACGAGGGCGAGCGCGAGCCGCGCCGAGTCCACCCCGTAGGCGCCCCCGGCCCGCAGCTGGAGCAGCTCGGCGAGCGCCGGGTGGGTGGGCAGCGGGAGCCGCGTGGGCCCGCCCTGCATCGCCGTCACCCGGTCGCGGAGCTGGGCGACCACACCCAGGTCCACCCCGTCGGGAGCGGGGACGGGGAGCGCGGTCATGACGTCGATGATCGAACATTTGTTCGAACGACGCAAGGCGCCAGGTCAGCAGCCGCAGCCGCCCGCGACCTCGTCCGGCTCGGGCCCGAAGGTCGCCCCGACCATGATGTCGGCGCCCGGGGTCGTGCCGCTCAGCTGGTCGGCGGCGAGCACCACCGCGGCCGCCGTGTAGGTCGTCAGCTCGCGCGGCCAGAGCACCTCGTCGGGCCACACGTAGCCCGTGAAGTAGCCCCCCGACGCCTCGTCGCGCAGGAACTGCACGTCGGTGAACAGCCCCGCGGCTCGCTCGTCGCCCACCGCGTCGAGCGCCATGACCAGCTCGCAGGTCTCCGCGCCCGTCACCCACGGGTTCGTGTCGACGCAGCGGATCCCGAGGCCGGGCACGACGAAGTCGTCCCAGCGCCGCGCCAGCAGCGCGTGCGCCTCCTCGCCGCGGACGGCGCCGCCGAGCACGGGGTAGTACCAGTCCATCGAGAACGTCGCCTTGTCGAGGAACGCCTCGGGGTGGCGGCGCACCGCGTGGCGCAGCCGGGCCGCCGCGCGCTCCCACGCGGGCTGCGGCTCCCCCACCAGGCCCGCGAGCGCCAGGCCCGCCCGCAGGGAGTGGTAGGTGCTCGCGGACCCCGTCAGCAGGGCCTCCTCGCGCACGGGCCCGGGCGCGCCGTCGACCCACTCCTGCAGCCACGCGACGCCGCCGGAGGGCAGCTGCAGGCGCACGACGAAGTCGAGGGCGGCGCGCACCATCGGCCAGCAGCGGTCCACGAACCCGCGCTCGCGCCGTACCAGCCAGTGGTGCCACACGCCGACCGCGACGTACGCCGACATGTTCGTCTCGCCGCCGTCGTCCTCGACCCGGTCGCCGACGACCTTGACCGGCCAGCTGCCGTCGGCGCGCTGGTTCGCGCGGCACCACGCGTACGCCCGCTCGGCCGCCTCGACCTCGCCGCCCACGAGGAGCGCCATCGCGGCCTCCACGTGGTTCCACGCGTCGGTCTTGTCGCCGGTCGTCCACGGGATCGCGCCGTCGGGGTGCTGCATCCCGGCGATCGACGCCGCGGTCCGGGCGACCTGCTCGGCACTCAGCACCCCCGCCACGGCAGGCACGACCCCCGCCCGCGGCTCGAGGAGCGGGGCGGGTCGACCCAGGGCCATCAGGCCGGCTTGCGGAAGTAGAGCACCAGGCTCTTGCCCACCAGCGGGTCGAGCACCCGGCCGGCCAGGCGCAGCGCGAGCGGCTGCTTCATGATCTCCCACACCAGCAGGCGGTGGTACGCCTTCGCGAGCGGGTGGTCGTCGTTGCGCACGCCGACGGCGCACTTGATCCACCAGTACGGCGTGTGCAGCCCGTGCGCGTGGTCCTTGCCGACGAGCTCGAGGCCGGCGTTGGTCACCTTGGTCGCCAGCTCCTTGTCGGTGTAGATCCGGATGTGGCCGCCGGGGACGTCGTGGTACTCCTCCGAGAGCTTCCAGTTCACGACCTCGGGGAACCAGCGCGGCACCGAGACCGCCAGGGTGCCGCCGGGGCGCAGGACGCGCACCAGCTCCTCGATCGCCTGGATGTCGGCGGGGATGTGCTCGAGCACCTCCGCGGCCACGACGCGGTCGAACTCGCCGTCGCCGAAGGGCAGGGCGAGCGCGTCGCCCTCCTTCGTGTCGGCCTCCGCGCCGGCCGGCACCTCGCCGGCCTCCTTCATCGCGCCGAACAGGTCCCGCACGCCGGCGAGCTCGTCGGCGTCCTGGTCGAACGCCACGACGTCGGCGCCCCGGCGGTACATCTCGAAGGCGTGGCGGCCGGCGCCGCAGCCCATGTCCAGCACCCGCTCGCCGGGCTGGAGGCCCAGCCGGTCGAAGTCGACGGTCAGCATGTCCGCTCCCTCACTCGTTCCCACGACGCCGGGACGCGGCCTGCGCGCGCGTCACCTCGATGACGTCCTCGTACGCCTGCGCGGTGGCCCGGGCCACCGCCCGCCAGCTGAACTCGGCGAGCACCCGCTCGCGGCCCGCCCGGCCCATGCGCTCGCGCCGCTCCGGGTCGTCGAGCAGCGCCGCGATGGCGTGCTCGAGCTGCCCGACGTCGCCCGGGTCGACCAGGTCGGCGCACAGCCCGTCCGGGCCGGTCACCTCGGGGATCGCGCCGGCCCGGGAGGCCACCAGCGGCGTCGCGCAGGCCATCAGCTCGGCGGTCGGCAGCGAGAAGCCCTCGTAGAGCGACGGCACGCACGCCAGCTCGGCGGAGCCCATGACCCGCACCAGCTCCTCGTCGCTGACGCCGTGCACGAAGGTCACCGCGTCGGCGATGCCCAGCTCGTCGACCAGCTGCTCGGTGCGCCCGCCCGGCTGCGGCTTCGTGACGAGCACGAGCTCCAGGTCGCGCTCGGTGCGCAGCTTGGCGAAGGCCTCGAGCAGCGTGCCGATGCCCTTGAGCGGCGCGTCGGCGCTGGCCATCGCGACGATGCGGCCCGGCACGCGCGGCTCGGTGGGCGGCACGAAGACGTCGTCGACGCCCAGCAGGATGACGCGCAGGCGCTCGGGGTCGACACCGAAGTCGGTGATGATGTCGCGCTTGGACGACTCCGAGGGCGTCAGCACGAGCGTCGCCCTCCGCGCCACCCGCCCCTGCATCCGCAGGAAGCCGTACCAGCGGCGCAGCGACAGCTTCTTGCGCCACGTCGTCGCGGCGGCCAGGTCGATGCGCCGGTCGAAGGTGATGGGGTGGTGCAGCGTGGTGACGACCGGCATCCCGTCGGCGGCGAGGTCGAGGATCCCGTAGCCCAGCACCTGGTTGTCGTGCACGACGTCGAACTCGTCGGCGCGCTCGCGCAGGATGCGGCGCACCCGCTCGGCGAACGTGCGGGGCTCCGGGAAGCCCGCCGTCCACATCGTCAGGACCTCGCGCACGTCGGTCAGGTCGCGGATCTCGCCGAGACCGGGCGTGCGGAACGGGTCGGGCTCGCGGTAGAGGTCGAGGCTCGGCACGGGCGTGAGCCGCACCCCGGGGTCGAGCTCGGGGTAGGGCTGGCCGGAGAACACCTCGACCTCGTGGCCCAGCGCGACGAGCTCGCGGCTGAGGTGGCGGACGTAGACGCCCTGCCCGCCGCAGTGCGGCTTGCTGCGGTAGGACAGCAGTGCGACGCGCATCCACGCACCTCTCGGCTCGGTCGGGCCGCCCGGGGCGGGGGCACCGGGCCGAACGTTACCCGCGGGTCAGTCCGCGCGCGGGTGGTCCCCCTCGGCCGGGATGAGCGCGTACGCCTGGCCCTCCACGCTGCGGATCCACTCGCCGCCGGAACCGCTCGCCTTGCGCAGCTTGCGGCGCAGGTTGCCGACGTGGACGTCGAGCAGGAAGTGCGACTCGCCGAACTCCTCCGTCCACACCGCGTGCACCAGCTCGCGCCTGCCCCACGCCCGGCCGGGCTCCCGGGCCAGCGTGGCGAGGATCGTGACCTCGACGCCGGTCAGCGGCAGCGGTGCGCCCCCGAGCAGCGCGACGTCGCGCGCGGGGATGACGATGAGCCCGCGCCCGGCGTCGACCACCTCGGGCGCGGCGGGCGTGGCCGGGGCGGGTACGCCGGCACCCGCCGCGGACGCCCCGGCCGGTGCGGCGGGCGCG
>NZ_JAHWBL010000019.1:0-61113 GCF_029493445.1 Nocardioides sp. ChNu-99
CGCCCGCCGCAGCACCCGCGCCGCGCTCGGCGGCCGCCCGCCGCCGTCGGCGGTGGCCGGCGGCCAGAACCCGCCCGGCGAGATCGCGCAGACCGACGCGGCCCGGCCCCGGCGCGCGAGCTCGAGGGCCATCCAGCCGCCCAGCGAGTTGCCGGCGAGGTGCGGGGCGTCGAGGCCCTCCTGGTCGAGCCAGCGCTCGCAGTCGTCCACCAGGTCGGTGATGGTGACGGGGACCCGGCTCGGCACCCGGCCGCCGCGGTGACCCATCGTCGTGGGGGTGCGGACGTCGTGGTGCTCGGCCAGCAGCGGCACCACCTCCCGCCAGGCCAGGCCGCTCATGGTGACGCCGTGGAGCAAGACGAGGGGCGAGCGAGCCGTCACGGGGGCCTCCGAGTTGGTGGTCGTCAGGACGCCGCGTGGCGCCTGCGCCTAGATTGCACCAGTGACCACCGAGATCCCGAGCGCGGGCCTCCGTGCGCTCTACGCGGAGCGCGACTGGGCGGCCACCCCGCTCGGCGACCCCGCGGGGTGGTCCCCGGCGTTGCGCACCGCCCTCGAGATGGTGCTGTCGACCCAGTTCGCCTGCATCCTCCTGTGGGGCGACGAGTTCGCGTGCCTCTACAACGACGCCTACATCGACGTCATCGGCGACAAGCACCCGGCGGCCCTCGGCGAACGGGCCGTCGACGTCTTCCCCGAGGCGTGGCACGACATCGGGCCCCTCATGGAGGGGGTGCTCGGCGGCGGGCCGTCGTTCCGCATCGACGAGGCACACGTTCCGCTCCACCGCCGGGGGTTCCTCGAGGACTGCTGGTTCGTCTACTCCTACTCACCGGTGGCGGGACCCGACGGCGTCGAGGGCGTGCTCGACATCGTCGTCGAGATCACCCCGCACGTGCTGACCGAGCGGCGGCTCAGCGCCCTGACGCGGCTGACGACGGCGCTCGTGGGGGTGGAGTCGCGCGACGAGCTGCGGCGGGTGGCCCGGAAGCTGCTCGCGGACACCCCCGACCTGCCGGCCGCCGAGGTGCGGCTCCCGGGTGGCGACCCCGAGGCGGAACCGGCCGGCACGGACCTCCCCGCCGCGCCCCCCGCGGGGGCGCGGCCCGACGAGGCCGGGGTCGTGGTCGCAGAGGTCGACGGCGGGCGGACGGCCTGGCTGCCGCTCGGCACCGACGGTGACGACGCCCAGCTCGTGTGCCGGCTCTCCCCGCGGCTGCCGTACGACGCGGACTACCGCGACTACCTCCAGCTGCTGGCCACGGTGGTCACCGAGGGCCTGACCCGCATCGAGCTCCTCGCGAGCGAGCGCGCGCGGCACGAGCAGGAGCGCCACCTGTCGCTGGCCCTGCAGCGCAGCCTGCTGACGCCGCCCGCCGCCGTACCCGGCACGGAGGTCGCGGCCCGCTACGTCCCCGCCACCGAGACGGCGCAGATCGGCGGCGACTGGTTCGACGCCTTCCCCCGCGACGCCCACGCGCTCGTGCTGACCGTCGGCGACATCGCCGGCCACGACAGCGAGGCGGCCGTGACGATGGCGCAGGCGCGCAACATCGTGCGGGGCGTCGCGTTCGCGGTGGAGGACAGCCCGGGTCGCGTGCTCGAGGTGCTCGACCGCGCCCTCGAGCGCCTCGACGTCGCCACCGTCGCGACGGCGGTCGTGGCGCACGTCGACCAGGCGCCGTCGCAGGTGGGCACCGGGCGGTGGACCGTCCGGTGGTCGCGCGCCGGCCACCCGCCGCCGGTGGTGCTGCATCCCGACGGCTCCACGTCGCTGCTCGACACGGGCGGCGAGCTGCTGCTCGGGGTGGACGCCTCGGTGCCGCGCGCCGACCACGTGCTGCTGCTGGAGCCGGGCTCGGCGCTCGTGCTCTACACCGACGGCCTCGTCGAGCGCCGCGGCGAGACCCTCGACGTCGGCACCGACCGGCTCCGGGCCACGCTCACCGGCCGGCAGGACCTCGACGCCGACGCGCTGTGCGACCTGCTCGTCGACGGCCTCGACGTGCGCGAGGACGACGTGGCCGTGCTCGTGCTGCGGGTCTGAGCGGGGCCCGCGCTCACACGCGGACGGCGATCTCCTCCCCGAGCCGCGCGCCCTGGCGCAGCTCGAGGTGGTCGCCCGACCAGAACTTGCCGGGGTCGTAGTAGTTCGTCGGTCGCTGGCCGTCGAGCAGGCCCATGGCCTGGTACGTCGCGGCGACCACCTCGGCGCAGTAGGTCTCCTCGACGGGTGCGGTGCGCCGTACCCGGCCGCGGGCCCAGCGCCCCGCCAGCCGCGCGGTCGCGGGGAACGGGGTGCCGTCGAGGCGCGCGATCGTGCGGAGCACGGCGGCCTCCTGCTCGGCCGTCACCCCGCTCGGCCCGGCGCCGGGCACGTCGAGCTGGCGCAGCCACGCGTGCTGGGAGTAACGGTCGCACCACTGCACGACGGCGTCGTGCAGGTCGTGCAGCTGCACGCCGCGGTGGTGCGAGCCGGTCCACACGTCGAGCAGGCCCTTGCCCAGCTCGGCGTGCCACATCAGCGGCGGCATGTCGTCGAGCACCACCGCCATGCCGACGTGGTTGACGGGGGCGTTGGTGACGGCCCGGATGGCGCGGTCGGCGCCGGAGGACCCCCGGAAGAGCCAGAGGTCACCGGTGCGCGTCAGCTCGACGGCGCCGGACAGGCTGAGGCTGTATCCGCTCACCCCGGCATCCTCGCAGGCCCCGCGCCGACAGCGCCCCCGGCGCCCCGGGGCCCGCGGCGCGGCTAGCGCCGCCGGTGCACCTGCGCGTCGACGCCGCCACCGACGTCGATCAACGGGTCGTCGTCGACCGACTCCCGCCCGTCGGCCCCGCCGTGCGCGTCCTCGTCGCCGGCGTGGTCGCCCGCGCCCTCCGGCAGCGCGGCGAGCAGCCCGTCGGGGTCGACGAAGCTGACCGTGTGGCCGTCGAGGTGCAGGCGTCGCGCGCCCTCGAGCAGCATGCGCCGGCCCACCTCGCGCACCTCGTGCACGCGGGTCAGGTCGAGCACGACGGCGGAGGTGCGGGGCGCCTCGTCGGCGAGGTCGCGCAGGAGCCGCTCCATGCCGACGAAGTCGACCGAGCCCTGCAGCTCGAAGACCTCGCCCTCCTCCTCGCCGCCGGGCAGCGGGGAGCGCTCGCGCACCAGCGAGCGCGCGGGCGGCGGCACCTCCATCAGGTGCATGCCCATGTCGGCCGACAGGCGCTCGAAGACCTGCACGCCGCGCACCGAGTTGCCGTGCTTGTCGAGCCGCGGCGAGAACACGGCGAACCCGGCGCGGCCGGGCAGGGCGCCGATGAGGCCTCCGGAGACGCCGGACTTGGCGGGGATGCCGACGGTGGTGAACCAGTCGCCGGCGGCGTCGTACATGCCGCACGTCGCCATCACGCTCAGCACCTGTCGGGCCACCCACCGCGGCACGACCTGCTCGCCGGTGACCGGCTGCACGCCGCCGTTGGCCAGCGTCGCCGCCATCGTGGCGAGGTCGGAGACGGTGACGAGCAGCGAGCACTGCTCGGTGTAGCCGGCGACGACGTCCTGGGGGTCGGTCTCGACGATGCCGTGGTTGCGCAGCATGTAGGCGATCGCCCGGTTGCGGTCCGCCGTCTCGAGCTCGGAGGAGCGCACCTCCTCGTCGACCTCGAGCTCGCGGCCCGCGAAGGCGGCGAACCCCCGGCGTACCCGCTCGGCCTCGAGCATCGAGTGCACCGTGATCGCGCCGGCGTTGATCATCGGGTTCAGGGGCCGGCCGGACTCCTCCTCCAGCGACAGCTCGTTGAACGCCTCGCCCGAGGGCTCGACCCCGACCTTCGTCGAGACCTCCTCCAGCCCGTGGTCGGCGAGCGCGAGGGCGTAGGCGAACGGCTTCGAGATCGACTGGATGGTGAAGGCGGCCTCGGCGGCGTCGCCCACGGCGTACCCGGTGCCGTCGACGGTGCACAACGACAGGGCGAGCCGGTCGGGGTCCGCCTGGGCGAGCTCGGGGATGTACGACGCGAGCTCACCGCTGGTGTCGTCGCCGCAGGTGTCGAGCACCTCGGTCAGGTAGTCCGGCAGGGGGGTGCGCACGGGGACACCTCACCACGGCCCGCAAACCGGGGTGCGCCGTCCCGTGCCCGGCGGCGAGGATGGGCGGGTGGACCCCGCGAGCGACGCCGTCACCGAGAGCCCCGCCCCGCCGCCGCGCGCCGGGCTCGGCCGGGCCCTCGCGCCGTTCGGGATCCCGGCGTACCGGCGCCTCGCCCTCGCCCTCGTCTTCTCCACCTTCGCGAGCGGCACGTGGGCGGTGGCCCTGGTCTGGGAGGTCATCCGGCTCGGCGGCGGCCCGGGCGCGCTGTCGCTGGTCAGCGGCGCCTCGGCCGCCGGCATCCTGCTGCCCGCGCTGCTCGGCGGGGTGGTGGCCGACCGGGTGCCGCAGAAGGACGTGCTCGTCGTGGTCGCCCTCGTCGAGCTGGTCGGCATCGGGGTCGTCGCGGTGCTGGCCGCCACCGACGTCGCCGCGCTGTGGCACCTCGCGGTCGCCGCGTTCGCGACCGGGACGGGCATGGCGTTCTACTACCCGGCGTACTCGGCGTGGCTGCCCGCGCTCGTGCCCGAGCAGCACCTCATGGCGGTCAACGGCTTCGAGGGCGTCGTGCGCCCGCTCGTGCAGCAGGCCGGCGGGCCGGCCGTCGCGGGCCTCGTCATCGGCGCGGCCGCCCCGTCCGCCGCGTTCGGCGTCGGCGCGGCGAGCGTCGCCGTGGGCCTCCTGGTGCTGCTGACCGTGCCCCGCACGGCGGTACGACGCCTGGTCACCCCCGGGGCCGACGGGCCATGCGAGGAGCCCGTCGAGGAGCCCGTCGAGGAGCGGCTGCTCGGCCAGGCGCTCGGCGACGTGCGCGAGGGCTTCGCCTACATGGTGCGCACACCGTGGCTGCTCGGCACGCTGGCCTTCGCCTCGCTGATGACCCTGCTGGTGATGGGCCCGCTCGAGGTGCTGGTGCCGTTCCTGGTGAAGGACGGCCTGGGCGGCGACGCGGGCGACCACGCGGCGGTGCTGGCGGCGTTCGGCATCGGCGGGGCGCTGGGGTCGATGGCGATGGCGGCGTTCCCGATGCCGCGGCGCTACCTGACGACGATGAACGTGATGTGGGGCGTGGCCTGCGTGCCGTTCGTCGGCATGGCCGTGGCGACCGCGGTGTGGCAGCTCGTGGTCTGCGGCTTCGTGCTCGGCGCGCTCTTCGGCGCCCCGATGGTCATCTGGGGCACGCTCCTGCAGCGCCGGGTGCCGCCCCACCTGCTGGGCCGCGTCTCGAGCCTCGACTTCTTCGTGTCGCTCGCCCTCATGCCGGTCTCGATGGCGCTGGCGGGCCCGCTCGCGACGCTGGTCGGCCTGACGACGGTCTTCGTCGTGGCGGGCCTGCTGCCGGTCGGGCTCGCGGTCGCCGCCGTGGTCGTGTTCCGCATGCGCGCCGACGAGGTGGCGCACCCGCTGCGGGACTGACCGGCGCTAGTCCAGGTCCTGCCCGCGCAGCACCGGGAGCATCGCGGCGAGCAGCAGGGCCACCGCCAGGAGGGCCACGGAGGCGCCGCCCACGGCGGCGGCGCCGAGCACCGACGGCACGACGACCTGCCCGACCCGGTTGCCGGCCAGCCGCAGCGTGACGGCCTGGGCGCGCTGCTCTGCCGGCGCCCGCCGGGTCAGCCACGACATCGTCAGCGGCTGGCCGACGCCGAGCCCGAGCCCGACGACCGCGAGCACGACGAACATCACCGGCACCGGCAGGGGTACGGCGAGCAGGGCCAGGCCGCCCGCCGAGGCGACGATGCTCGTCAGCAGCACGGGGCCGCGGCCGAAGCGCCCCGTGAGCCGCCCCAGCCCGACGCGCGAGAGCATCGAGAAGACGGCCCGCACGGTGAGCATCGCGCCGACCGTGCCCGCGCCGAGGCCGCGCTCGGCGCCCAGCGCGGGGAGGTAGACGAGCGTCAGGTCGATCGCGGCGATCACCACGGCGCTCGTGGTCAGCGCGCGGGTGAGCCCGGGCAGGCGCAGCAGTCCCCGCAGGCCGCCGCCCCCGTCGGCCCCGTCCGTGCGGCGCGGCCGGCGCCGCAGGCCGAGCACCGGGGCGAGGAGCACCAGCGGCAGGGCGAGCAGCGCCGCCACCACGAGGATGCGGTCGGTGTCGGGCGCCAGGGCCGTGCCGCCGACCGCGGCGATGAGCAGCGGGCCGAGCGCCTGGCCGAGGGACGCCGCGAACGTGTAGTAGCCGAACGCCGCGTCCAGCCGCGACGCCTCGAACTGGTGGGCCACGTGGGTCTGCTGACCGATGACGCAGGCGAGCTGGCCCGCGCCGAGCAGCGCGTTGCCCCCGACGAGCGTCGCGGGCCCCGCCGGGGCCAGGACCAGGACGAGGCAGGCGCCGACGAGCACGAGGCCGCCGACGAGCTGCAGCGCACCCTCGCCGATCCGGTCCGCCACCGACCCGAGAGGTACGGCGAGCAGCAGCGGCGCCACCGCGAACGCGGCCCCGATCGCCCCCAGCGCCGCAGCGGGCACGTCGACGGCGATCGCGGCGTACGTGCTCGCGGGTCGGGCCAGGAAGACCACGGCCTGCACCACGAGGGAGGAGGCGAGCAGGGCGCCCAGTCGTGCCCCGGACGGCATCCGGGGGGCTCAGCCGCGCCGGGTGGCGCGGGCGAACAGGGTGAGCAGCACGCGGTTGACGCCGGCGAGCGCGAGCCGCTCGAGCACCGGCACGCGGGGCGAGGCCGTGAGCGTCCAGCGCACCTCGGTGGCGTCGAGGCCCCGCACGGTGAGCTCGATGGTGCCGGCGTAGTCGCGGAACGGGATGCCGCTGACCGCCTCGTAGCCCAGCCGGCGGCCGGGCACGAACGCGGTGATGCGCTCGACGATCGCGGGGCCGGGGCCGCCCTCGATCCGCCGTACGGCGCCCACCTCGCCCGGTGCGGTCGCGGCGGTGTCGTCCACCTCGACGCGCAGGCCCGGCGCCCAGCCGGAGATGCGCCGGTGGTCGGCCAGGGCCGCCCAGACCTCGTCGACCGGCCTGGCGATGACGGTGCTCGCGCTCGTCTGCATGCCTCGATCCTGCTGGGTGGTCGGTGGGCCGGTCTAGCGTCGCGGGTCGCGCCCGAGGAAGCAGAGGAGCCGCTCGCCGTGCGAGGCCGCGAACGGCGGCGGCACGGGCGGGGCGAAGCGGGCCGGCCGGTCCTGCGCCACGACGGTCGCGCCGGCCACGCCGAGCAGGTCCCGGGCCAGGGGCGCGGGCAGGGCGGGCCGGCGGGCGGGCGCGGGGTCCAGCGCGACTGCCACGTCCCAGCCGTGCACCGCCACCTCCAGCGCGGCCGCGGCGACGAGCACCGCGGTGGGCAGGGCGACCGACCCGGTCCGCACGGCGCGCGGCGTCGGCCGCGCCCACGCCCCGAGCAGCGCCGACGCCTTGGCCTGCAGGAGCGGCACGCGGGGGACGGGGTGGGCCTCGAGCCGCGGGTCCGGCACCGGTACGACGAACCCGGCCGCCGCCTCGGCGAACGCGTCGAGCGCGTCCTCCATGTGCGCCAGCAGGGCCGCGAGGTCCCAGCCGGCGCACGGGGTCGGCGCGCCCAGCTGCTCGGGCCGCACGCGGGCGAGCTGCCCGCACGTCCAGGCGAGCGCTCGCTCGAGGAGCTCGACCTCGCCGGGGACGACGAGGTCGCCGGCGGTCACGACACGCCTGCGGCGCCCGCCGGGTCGCGCGGGCGGGGGTCGTGGTCGGCCGGCAGCGTGGCGGGCAGCCCGAAGGTCTCGAACAGCCGCTGGTCGAAGAACGCGCTGACGTGGCGCACACGGTCGCCGTCGAGGTCGAGCACCTGGAGGTGGAACGGCTCGAAGTGGCCGGCGGGGGTGCGCATGTAGAGGCCGAACGCCGGCGCGCCGTTGGCCTGGGTGCGCACCATCGGCATGTCGTAGGTGCCGCCCGGGCACTTGGTGCCGATGAGGGTCGCGATGGTCTCGGCCCCGACGTACCAGCCGGTGAAGGGGGGCATCTCCCAGCTGGCCTCGGTGGTGAGGAGGTTGACGATCTCCGTGACGTCCTTGCGCCAGAACGCGTCGACGTAGCGGTCCAGCAGGCGCTGCTGCGCCGGGTTGAGGGACTCCTCGACCGTCTCGTCGGTCAGGCCCTGCTGGGTCATCTGCGCGTGGGCGCGCTGCAGGGCCGAGTTGACGGCGGCGACGGTGGTCTCGAGGGCCTCGGCGGTCTCCTTCGCGCTCCAGCGCAGCACGTCGCGCAGGATGAGGACGGCGCGCTGGCGGGCGGGCAGGTGCTGCAGGGCGGCGACGAACGCGAGGCGGATCGAGTCGCGCTCCGCCACCACCACCGCCGCGTCCGGCACCGGCTCGAGCCAGGGGACCTCGGGGTTCGGGTCCAGCTCGCCGACCACCGCCTCGGGGGTGCCGAGGGCGCTGGGCAGCGGCCGCTTCGGCTTGTTCTCCAGGTTGGTCAGGCAGACGTTCGTCGCGATGCGGTAGAGCCAGGTGCGCACCGAGCTGCGGCCCTCGAAGCTGCGCGCGGCCTTCCAGGCGCGCAGGAAGGTCTCCTGCACCAGGTCCTCCGCCTCGTGGGTCGAGCCGCTCATCCGGTAGCAGTGCGCGAGCAGCTCGCGGCGGTAGCGCTCGGTGAGCGCGTCGAAGTCGTCGAGCTCGGCGGGCGCGGTGGCAGCAGCCTCGGCGGCGGGCTCCGCGAGGGCGGTCGACGTGGTGGGGATGGTGGTCACCGGGGCGCTCCTGGTGGTCGGCGGCGGCAGGCCCTCATCATGACCCGGGGCGGCCCCGGAAATCATCGGTCCGGCCGGCGATGATTCGCGGTGCGCCGCCCGGTCGGAGCACCTGACCGGCCCGCAGGGGGCCGCCACCGAGAGGAACCACCATGACCACCACCCAGCAGGCCACCGACCGCATGCTCTTCGTGAACCTCCCGGTCGCGGACCCCGCGGCGACCCGCACGTTCTGGAGCGAGCTCGGGTTCTCGATCAACGAGGCGTTCAGCGACGAGAACGCCACGTCGGTGCAGCTCAACCCCCTCACCTCCGTCATGTTCCTGCGGACGGACTACTTCCACTCCTTCCACGGCACGACGTCGCCCACCGGCGGCACGAGCGCCCTCTACTGCCTGTCCGCGAACAGCGCCGACGACGTGCGCGCGCTCGTCGAGCGGGCCCTCGAGCTCGGCGCGTCGCCGGCCGGCGAGCCCCAGGAGCAGGGCCCGATGTTCGGCTGGTCGTTCCGCGACCTCGACGGCACCATCTGGGAGGTCATGTGGATGGACCCGGCCGCCCTGGGCTGAGCGCGCGGCGCTCTTCACGGGGCGCGCCGGCGTGCGACCGCCCGGACGTCACCACACCCCCCGGCGGCGGCCTGCAGTGGCGCGGCGTACCCACGGGGAGTGGATGCGGACGGGCGCCCCGCCCCTCACGCCTGCGGCGCACCCCCGGGCTCGGCGACGCAGACGGCGGGCCGGGGCAGGATGGCGTCGTCCGTCCCCGACCCCAGGAGGTCCCGTGAAGCTGTGGAAGGTGCTCGGCCTCGCCGGGCTGGCCGGTGTGACCGCCACCGGTGTCGTCATCGCGCGCGACGCGCGGGCGCGGGGCCAGCTGAGCCCCGACGAGGTCCGCGAGCGGCTGCACCAGCGGCTCGCCGAGGCCGACGGGCGTGACGACCCCGCGGAGGTCACGGGAGCAGGCGCAGACCCTTCGTGAGGCGGTCGACCACCCTCCGGGGCCCCACGAGGCTGACGGCGTAGTAGCCCAGGTGGGCCGACGGGGTGCGCCCGACGGCGAAGAGGTAGTCGTCGTACACGCGGGTGTGCTGCGCCTGCGTCGGCATGTCGGCCAGCGCGACGTCGTCGCGGGCGGCCGCGCGGGAACGCACCGCCGCGAGCCGGTCGGGCGCCGCGCCGAGCACCGTGCAGCCCAGCCACGGCAGCCCCGGGTGTGCGGAGCCGTCCGCGTCGTCGACGGCCGGCCCCAGCAGTCCGGGCACGCGGTCGACCGTGGCCCCGGCGACGCACACGGCCGCGTTGACGGCCCGGCCGGGCGGCAGCGTCTCGTCGACGACCACCACCCACTTCAGCGGTACGTCGCGGGTGGCGGCCGCGGTGTCGACCTCGTGCGGTCCGAAGCCGACGGGTGGGGCGCCGACGGGTGGGGCGCCGACGGGCGGGATGGCGGCGGTCTCGGTCACGGGTGTCTCCTGGTCGAGCGTCGGGCAGTACGCCGCTGACGCTAGGAAGACGTTCGCCACGACCGCAAGCAGCCCGGAGTTCGTCAGGCAGAATGGCCGGTGTGGCTGACATGGACGAGCTGGACCGGGCGATCCTGGCCGCCTGGGCGACGGATGCACGGCGGAGCCTGCGCGACATCGCGGCGGAGGTCGGCGTCTCGGCCACGACCGTCCACGACCGCGCCCGGGGCCTCCAGCGGCGCGGCGTCGTGCGGGGAGCGCGGCTCGACGTCGACCTGGCGAGCATCGGCCGGCCGGTGCAGGCGCTCATCGCGGTCCGGATCCGCCCGCCGTCGCGCGCGAGCATCGAGGCGTTCCGCGACTGGGTGAGCGCCCTGCCGGAGACGGTCGGGGTGTTCGTCACCTCGGGCGGCGCCGACTTCATGGTGCACGTCGCCGTGCCGGACAACGACCACCTCTACGCGTTCGTCATCGACCGGCTGACCTCGCGCGCGGAGATCGCGGACGTCGAGACGTCGGTCATCTACGAGCACCTGCGCAGCGACCGGGTGCCCCCGGCCTGAGGCGCCGCGCGCCCGGCTGGTCCGGGGACCGACCCATCCGCTCAGGCGTCGGCGTCGAACGCCCACACGACGAGCTCGGTCCCGTCGTCCCGGGGTACGACGACCTGCTCGCCGGCGTCCCGCAGGCGCCAGGCATCTCCCTCCCCCCCGCCTGGCGCCGCGGGTCCGTCGTACCCCCCGTCGGGCTGCGTCCCGAGCGGGCCGCGCTCGGGGAGGGTGACGGCGCCGCGGGCGACGTACAGGTGCAGGAGCGGAGCGTCGGGCAGGCGGAGCGGTACGCCGGCCCGCGGCCGCGCGACGAGCAGCCGGGCGCCGCGGGTGCCGAGGGGGAGCCCGCCCGCGCCGGCCAGCGGTGTGAAGCCGTCGGGGTCGAGGACGGCGGTGGTGCGGGTGGTGCGGGGCGGGCGGCCCGGCTCGTCGGGGCGCAGCCACACCTGCAGGAACCGGGTGGGGCCGGCGGCGGGGTCGACGAGCTCGCTGTGCCGGATGCCGGAGCCGGCGCTGGTCACCTGCACGGTGCCGGCGCCCAGCGCGGCGCGGGAGCCGTCCACGGTGTCGGTGTGGGTGAGCTCGCCGTCGAGCACCCACGTGACGATCTCGAGGTCGGTGTGCGGGTGGTCGGGGTAGCCGCCGCCCGGCGCGACCCGGTCGTCGTTGTGGCAGACCATCGGGCCGAAGCCGAGGTTCGCGGCGTCGTAGTGCGGCCCGAACGAGAAGGCGTGCACCGTGGTGCGGTCGTCCCGCACGGTGCGGAACGCGTCGGCGCCGCGCCGCACCTCGCCCGGGCCCCCGGCGGCGCTCACGTCAGCGCCCGGGCGATCCGCTCCACGAGGGCCTCCAGCCGCTCGGGGGTGGTGGCCAGGTTGAGCCGCACGTGACCCTCGAGCCCGGGCTCGTAGTCCTGGCCCGGTGCCGGCCAGGCGCCGTGCGCGCGGGCGGCGGCCGCGGGGTCGGGGACGCCGTACGCCCGCAGGTCGAGCCAGGCGAGGTACGTCGCCTCGAGCGGCCGCGTGCGCGCCTGCGGCAGGTGCGCGGCGAGGAGGTCGGCGAGCAGCGCGCGCTGGGCCGCGAGGCGCTCGACGAGCGCGGCGAGCCAGTCGTCGGCGTCGCTCCAGGCCGCGACGCCGGCGGCCACCCCGAGCCGCGAGACGCCGTGGTTGGCGGAGTGCACGACGCCGCGCAGCGCCGCGGCGTCGGCCGGGTCGGGGGTGACGAGGTGGGCGCAGGCGAGGCCCGGCACGTTGAACGCCTTCGACGCGCTCGTGACGGTGATGCCGCGCGGGTCGACCGCGAGGTACGGCGTGAAGCCGGCCCCTCCCGAGCCGTCGGGGGCCGCCGCGCCGTCGGGCTCGGGCAGCACGAGCGGGGCGTGCACCTCGTCGGCGACGACGCGGGCGCCGTGCCGCTCCGCGAGGTCGCGCACGGCCTCCAGCTCGGCGCGGGTCCAGCGGCGCCCGAGCGGGTTGTGGGGCGAGCAGAGCAGCAGTCCGCGGGCGCCGGCGGCGAAGGCGGCCTCGAGCCGGTCGAGGTCGAGCGTCGCGGTCGGCGCGTCGGGGTCGACCGGCAGGGCGACGACCTCGCGGGCGGCCAGCGCCAGCAGCTCGCGGAACGGCGGGTAGCAGGGGGTGGGCAGCACGACCGGACCGGGCGGCACGAGGGTCTCGACCGCGACGCGGAGGCCGGTGACGACGTCCGGGGTGAGGGTGAGCGAGCCGGCGGGCACGTCCCAGCCCCAGTGGCGGGCGGCGAAGCCGCGGAACGCCCCGGCCAGGGCCGCGGTGTCGGAGCCGTCGTCCTCGGCGCCGTCGAGGGAGAGGTGGGGGTAGCCGGTGCGGCCCGTGCGCAGCGCCGCGGCCACCGCGGCGGTCACGGCCGGCGCCGGGGCGTAGTCCATCTCGGCCACCCAGGCGGGGATGGTGCCCTCGGGGACCGCCGACCACTTGAGCAGGGCGGCGCGGGCCTCGGCGTCGGTGAGGTCGCGGATCACGGGATCGACCGTAGCCGGGTCAGCCGACCTCGCCCGCGAGCCGCCACGACGAGGTGCTGCGCGCCGTGGGGGTGAGACGTGATTCCCACGCTTCGAGACGCCCGGCGTAGCCTTCCCGGGTCCCCCGCCGCTGTCACGGAAAGACCCATGTCCACCGCACACGCCCCCTCCGCGACCGACGCCCCTGCCAATCCGCGCTCCCGCGTGCTGGTCGCGAGCCTCGTCGGCACGACGATCGAGTTCTACGACTTCTACATCTACGCCACCGCCGCGGTGCTGGTCTTCCCGCACCTGTTCTTCCCGGCGGGGAACGACACCACTGCGCTGCTCGCCTCGTTCGCCGTCTTCGGCGCCGCGATGGTCGCCCGCCCGCTCGGCGCGGTCTTCTTCGGCCACCTCGGTGACCGGAGGGGACGCAAGGTCACGCTCGTCGTCTCGCTCCTCACGATGGGCGTCGCCACCTTCGCGATCGGCCTGCTCCCGACGTACGCGCTCGTCGGCTGGTTCGCGCCGCTCCTGCTGGTGCTGATGCGCCTCGCGCAGGGCTTCGCGATCGGCGGTGAGTGGAGCGGCGCTGCCCTCGTGGCCACGGAGAACGCGCCGGCCGGCAAGCGCGCCTGGTACGGCACCTTCCCCCAGCTCGGCGCCCCGCTCGGCTTCATCCTCGCCAACGGGCTGTTCCTGACCATCGCCGCGCTGATGCCGTCGGACGACCCCTCCACGCCGTCCGACATGTTCCTGTCGTGGGGGTGGCGCATCCCGTTCCTCTTCTCCGCCGTCATGGTCGTGGTCGGCCTCTACGTCCGGCTGCGCCTCGTCGAGAGCGCCGCGTTCCAGCGCGCGGTGGAGAAGGGGAAGGTCACGAGGCTGCCGCTGGGCGAGGTCGTCCGCACGCACGGGCGAGAGCTGGTGCTCGGCACGTTCTACATGCTCGCCACCTACGTGCTCTTCTACCTGATGACGACCTACTCGCTGAGCTACGGCCGCGCCGCCACCGACGCCGAGGTGCCCGGACTGGGCTACACCTACAACGGTTTCGTGCTGATGATGATCGTGGGCGTCGTCTTCTTCGGCATCTTCACCATGGTCTCCGGCCCGGTCGCCGACCGCTTCGGGCGGCGCGCGCACCTGCTCGTCGTGACCGCCGGCATCATCGTGTTCGGCCTGTGCTGGGTGCCGCTGCTGGAGGCGGGCGACGTCGGCGTCATGGCGTGGCTCATCCTGGGATTCAGCCTGATGGGGCTCACCTTCGGCCCGATGGGCGCGCTGCTGCCCGAGCTGTTCGCGACGAACGTGCGCTACACGGGCTCCGGGTTGTCCTACAACGTCAGCTCGATCCTCGGCGCCGCCGTCGCCCCGTTCATCGCGGTGTGGCTGTGGGGCCTCGGGGACGGCAGCCCGTTCCTCGTCGGGGTCTACCTCTCGGTGATGGGCCTGCTCACCTTCGTCGCGCTGGCCGTGGGTCGCGACACCCGCAGCCTCGACATCGACCGCTGACCGGGGGCACCCACCACCCCCCGGCCCCCCCGGCCCCTCCGACCCCGGCCCGGTCGCGGTAGGAGCGATAGCCCTCGACTACCGCTCCTACCGCGACCCGGAGGAGTCGCCGCTCAGCCCGGCAGCGCCGCCACGACGCGGGTGGCCTGCTCGATGGCGCGCTTGGCGTCGAGCTCGGCCGCGACGTCGGCGCCGCCGACGAGGTGGCGCCCCGCCGCGGTGCCGGACGCGGCGGCGGTGAGCGCGTCGTACAGCCCGCGCACCGACTCCTGCCCGGCGCAGACCACGACGTGGTCGACGGCGTAGAGCCGCTGCTCCCCGTCGACGGTGACCCACAGACCCTCGTCGTCGATGCGGTCGTAGGTGACGCCCGCGACCTGCACGACGCCGGACTGCTTGAGCACGGCGCGGTGCGCCCACCCCGACGTCTTGCCGAGGCCCACGCCGATGGGGGTGGTCTTGCGCTGCAGCAGGTAGACCTCGCGGGGTACGGCGCGCGGCTTGCGGTCGGTGAGACCGCCGCGGTCGAGCGCAGGGTCGCCGACGCCCCAGTGGGACTTCCAGGCCTCGACGTCGTCGATGGTCTCGGCGGGGTCGTGGGTGAGGAAGTGGGCGACGTCGACCCCGATGCCGCCGGCGCCGATGACGGCGACGCGGCGCCCGCAGGTGACGCGGCGGGCGAGCACGTCGGCGTACGACACGGCCTTGGGGTGGTCGATGCCCGGGATGTCGGGCAGGCGCGGCTCGACGCCGGTGGCGACGACGACCTCGTCGAAGGCGGCCAGGTCGTCGGGGCGGGCCTCCGTGCCGAGGCGGACGTCGACGCCGAGCACCTCGAGCCGGCGGGTGTAGTAGCGCAGCGTCTCGGCGAACTCCTCCTTGCCGGGGATCTGCACGGCCAGCTGGAACTGGCCGCCGAGGTGGGGGTTGCGCTCGAAGACGGTGACCGCGAAACCGCGCTCGGCCGCGGAGGTGGCAGCGGCGAGGCCGGCCGGCCCGGCGCCGACGACGGCGAGCGTGCGGCGGCGCCGCGTCGGGGCGAGCACGAGCGTGGTCTCGCGGCACGCGCGCGGGTTGACGAGGCACGACGACTTCCGGTTGCTGAACGTGTGGTCGAGGCACGCCTGGTTGCACGCGATGCACGTGTTGATCTCGTCGGCGCGGCCCTCGGCGGCCTTGGCCACGAGGGCGGCGTCGGCGAGGAACGGCCGGGCCATCGAGACGAGGTCGGCCTCCCCGCCGGCGAGCAGCTCCTCGGCGACCTCGGGGGTGTTGATGCGGTTCGACGCGCAGACCGGGGTCGCGACGCCGGCGGCCCGCAGCGCCGCGCGCAGCCGCGCTGTCGAGTCGCGCCACGCGGCCCGCGGCACCTGCGTGATGATCGTCGGCACCCGCGCCTCGTGCCAGCCGATGCCCGTGTTGAACACGTCCACCCCGGCCTCGACGAGCCGCAGCGCCAGCTCCTCGGTCTCCTCCCACGTCTGGCCGTCCTCGACGAGGTCGAGCAGCGAGATGCGGTAGTCGAGGAGGAAGTCGTCGCCGACCAGCTCGCGGGTGCGGCGCACCACCTCGATCGGGAACCGCATCCGGTTCTCCGCGCTGCCGCCCCAGCGGTCGGTGCGGTCGTTGGTGCGGGCGGCGAGGAACTGGTTGACCAGGTACCCCTCCGAGCCCATGATCTCGACCCCGTCGTACCCGGCCTTCTGCGCCAGCCGCGCGGCGCGGGCGAAGTCGCTCGCGGTGCGGTCCACGGCCTTCGTGCTCAGCGCGCGCGGCGTGAACGGGGTGATGGGGCTCTTGCGGGCCGACGCGCCGACGCTGAGCGGGTGGTAGCCGTAGCGGCCCGCGTGCAGCACCTGCAGCACGATCTTCCCGCCGTGCTCGTGCACCGCGTCGGTGACCTGCACGTGGCGGGCGGCCTGCAGCCGGGTGGTCATCTCGGAGGCGAAGGGCTTGAGCCAGCCGCGCTTGTTCGGGGCGTAGCCGCCCGTGACGATCAGCCCGACCCCGCCGCGGGCCCGCTCGGCGAAGTACGCCGCCAGCTTCGCCACGTTCCAGGGCGCGTCCTCGAGCCCGGTGTGCATGGAGCCCATGACGCTGCGGTTGCGCAGCGTGACGCTCCCCGCGCCGTGGGCGGTCGGGATCGTCAGGGGGCTGAGGAACGTCGGGTACGGCGTGGGGCCGGTCATCGGGTCTCCTCCGGGTCGGCGGGGGTGGGGGTGAGCTGGTGGGCGGTGAGGTACTCGGACAGCCACGTCACCCAGAACTCCTCCATGAGGAGCCCGCCGCGCAGCACGAGCCAGCGGTCGAGCGCTGCGCCGCTGAGGGCGGACGGGTCGGGGAACTGCTCCGCGGCCATGCCGCGGAAGGTGGCGAGGCGCGCCTCGTGGTCGGCGAGCCGCGCGGCCAGGTGGGTGAGCAGGGCCTCGCGGTCGCCGTACGACGCCGCGCGCATCTTCACCGCGATCTCGGTGCGCAGACGCTCGGGCGGGCTGGGCTCGGCGAGCCAGGCGGCGAGGACGTCCTCGCCGGCGGGGGACACGGCGTACACCTTGCGATCGGGCTTGCCGGACTGCACGACGGTCTCGACGCCCACCCAGCCGTCGTCGGCCATGCGGGCCAGCGTCCGGTAGACCTGCTGGTGGCTGGCGTGCCAGAAGAACCCGATGGTGCGCTCGAAGCGCTGCGCCAGCTCGAGGCCGGACCCGCTCCGCTCGCGCAGCGCGACGAGGAGGACGTGCTCGAGGGCCATGACCGCAGCATGGCATGCAACGAGTTGCAGTGCAACGAGTTGCACCGCGGGAAGCCCGCCGAGTCGTCGCTGACCGCACGCCCAGGCCCGCCGAGTCGTCGCTGACCGCACGCGGCCGGCCCCCCGGGGTCGCGGTAGGAGCGATAGCGGACGACTACCGCTCGTACCGCGACCGCGCCGCGATCGCGCCGGCACACTGCCGGCCCCGGGGTCGCGGTAGGAGCGGTAGCGGACGACTACCGCTCGCACCGCGACCGCGCCGCGATCGCGCGGGCCGGGGCGCCCGTCCGCACCGGTGGGCGCCGGGGCCGCCCCTAGGGCAGGGGCGCCACGGCCCGCAGCGCCTCGCGCGACAGGACGGCGACGCTCGGGTAGCCGTTGATCGCCATCGTCAGGTCCGTCTCGGCGAGCAGGCACCGCAGCACGTGCTCGACGCCGGCCTGGCCGCCGACGGCGAGGCCGTAGGCGTAGGGCCGGCCCACCGCGACGGCGCGCGCCCCGAGCGCGAGGGCCTTGACGACGTCGGGCCCGCTGCGCACGCCCGAGTCGAAGACGACCGGCGCGTCGCCCGCGGCGTCGACGACCTCGGTGAGCACGTCGAGGGCGGGGAGGCCGCCGTTGGCCTGGCGACCGCCGTGGTTGGAGCAGTAGATGCCGTCGATCCCGGCGTCGACGGCGCGCCGGGCGTCGTCGGCCGAGCAGATGCCCTTGAGCAGGATGGGCAGGTCGGTCAGCGAGCGCAGCCAGGCGAGGTCGTCCCAGCCGAGGCTCTGGTTGCCGAAGATCATCGCCCAGTGGCCGACGGCGGCCTGCGGGTCCTCCTCGGGGGGCGCCGCCAGCCGCGAGCGGAACACGGGGTCGGAGGTGTAGTTGGCCAGGCAGAGCCCCTTGAGCTGCGGGAAGCTGGCGAGCGCGAGGTCGCGCGGGCGCCACCCGAGCGTCAGGGTGTCGAGGGTGATGACGAGGGCCGTGTAGCCCGCCGCCTCCGCGCGGCGCACCAGGCTCTCCGTCAGCTCGCGGTCGTTCGGCGGGTAGAGCTGGAACCACCCGGGCGTGTCCCCGAGCTGGGCCGCAACGTCCTCCAGCGGGTCCTGCGAGAGGGTCGAGGCGATCATCGGTACGCCGGTCGCGGCCGCCGCGCGGGCGGTCGTGAGGTCCCCGTGGCCCTCGGGCTCGCAGATGCCGAGGACGCCCACCGGCGCCAGCATCAGGGGCGTGGCGAACCGGCGCCCGAACAGCTCGACGCCGAGGTCGCGCTCGGCCGCGCCGGCGAGCATGCGCGGCACGAGGCCCCACCGCTCGAAGGCCCGCACGTTCGCGCGCTGGGTGTGCTCGTCGCCCGCGCCGCCCGCGACGTACGACCACACCTCGGGCGACATGGCCTCCTCGGCGGCGGCCTCGAGGGTGCGGAAGTCCATCGGCAGGCTCGGCATCGTGCCACCCAGTCCCTCGAGGTAGATGCCGAACTGCCAGTCGCCGTGGTTCGCCACGTCGGGCCCCCTTGCTCGTCGTCGGCGTCGACCCCCGGCGCCCGCGACGGAGCGTAGACCCGCCTCCCAGCCCCGGGGCGACGCTCAGTGCGCGAGCTTCAGCCCGATCACGCAGGCGACGATGCCGAGCAGCAGGAGCGCGCGGACCAGCGAGAACGCCTCGGCGCCGGTCACCATCGCGTACGACGCGGTGAGCGCCGCGCCGATCCCCACCCACACGGCGTACGACGTGCCCACCGGCAGCGTGCGCATCGCCCACGCCAGCCCGACCATGCTGGCCACGACCGACACGCCGAACACGACGCTCGGCCCGAGGCGCGTCAGCCCCTCCGAGCGCGACAGCGCGGTCGCCCAGACCGCCTCGAGACACCCCGACACCACCAGCACGACCCACGCCATGCCCGCATCCTGCCGCGCCTGCATGACGCCCACGTGTCGTGCCGGGACCGAGCGGACGCTCGGTGACCCCTCGCGACGTTGACAGTAGATCTGTCATGATCCGGCCCATGGTGCTCTCCCTGGGACACGGAACCGGCCCCCTCGCGGGCCTCAAGGTCGTCGAGCTGGCCGGCATCGGCCCGGGCCCGCACGCCTGCATGATCCTGGCGGACCTCGGCGCCGACGTGATCCGTGTCGACCGTCCGGGCGGGGGCGCGCTGAGCGTCGTGGCGGACCCGCGTCACGACCTGCTGACCCGCGGGCGACCCAGCGTGGCGGCGAACCTCAAGGACCCGGCGGCCTGCGACACGGTGCTCGAGCTGGTCGCGGGCGCCGACGTGCTCGTCGAGGGCCTGCGCCCCGGGGTCACCGAGCGCCTCGGGCTCGGGCCGGACGACTGCCTGGCCCGCAACCCGCGTCTCGTCTACGGCCGGATGACCGGGTGGGGCCAGACGGGTCCGCTGGCGCAGGTGGCGGGCCACGACATGGACTACGTCGCGATCGCCGGCGCGCTGCACGGGCTCGGCCAGGACAAGAGCCGGCCCCACTTCCCGGCCAACCTGGTGGGCGACTTCGGCGGCGGCTCGACGTACCTCGTCATCGGCATCCTCGCCGCGCTGCTGGAGCGGGGGGTCAGCGGGAAGGGGCAGGTCGTCGACGCCGCCATCGTCGACGGCACCGCGCACCTCAACGCGATGGCCTCCGCGATGCTCGCCGGCGGGGCGCTCAAGGAGGAGCGCGCGGCGAACGTGCTCGACGGCGGGATCCCCTACTACGACGTCTACGAGACCTCCGACGGCGAGCACGTCGCGGTCGGGGCGCTCGAGCCGCAGTTCTTCACCGCGCTGGTCCGCACCCTGGGGATCGAGGAATCCGCGCCCGGCCAGGCCGACTTCGACCGGTACGACGACCTCCGCGAGGCGCTGGCGGACACGTTCCGCACCCGCACCCGGGACGAGTGGGCCGAGGTGTTCGACGGCAGCGACGCCTGCGTCGCCCCGATCCTGCGGCTCAGCGAGGCCGCGCAGCACCCGCACATGGTGGCGCGCGGCGTGTTCGTGGAGCACGAGGGCGTCGTGCAGCCCGCCCCGGCGCCGCGCTTCTCCCGCACGCAGCCGACGCTGACGCTCGCCCCGTCACGTGCGGGCGAGCACACCCGCGAGGCCCTCGCCGCGTGGGGAGTCGAGGGCGTCGACGAGCTCCTCGCCTCGGGGGCCTTCGTCCAGGCCTGAGGCCCCCGGGGGGCACCTGGCACCCTGACCCGGTGACCGTGCTCGCCGTCCTCGCCGCGGGCGCGTGCCTCCTCGCGGCGCTGGCGCTGCAGGGCTGGCGCCAGCTCGCCGTGGGCGTCGTCGCGGCCGTGGCGGTGCTCGCCGCCGGCGCCGTCGACCTCGCGGCGGCCCGCGCGACGGTCGCGGACCTGGGCCCGGTCGTCGGCTACCTCGTCGCCATCCTGCTGCTCGCGGGGCTCGTCGAGCGCGGCGGGCTCTTCGCCTGGCTCGGGTACGCCGTCGCGCACCGGTCCCGCGCCCGCCCGGGCCGCCTGCTCCCGCTCGCCGTGGCCGCGGCCGCCGGCGTGACCGTGCTGCTGACGCTCGACGCCACCGTCGTGCTCCTCGTGCCGGTGCTCGTCGTCGCCGCCCGCGTGCTGGCCGTCGACCCCTGGCCCGTCGACCTGGCCGCGGTGCGGCTGGCGAACAGCGCCTCGATCCTCCTGCCGATCTCGAACCTGACGAACCTCGTCGCCTTCGAGGCGTCCGGGCTGTCCTTCGCCCGCTTCACGCTGCTGATGGCCCCGGCCTGGGTGGTGGTCGTGGGCCTCGAGCTCGCCCTGCTCCGTGCGGTCGCGCGCCGTTCCGCCGGCCCTGCCTCCCGCAGCGCCCCCGCCGCCGACCCCGCCCCCGCCGTCACGACGCCGCCCGCGGCCGCGCCGCGCCCCGACGGCCCGACGGTCGTCGTGCTGGTCCTGGCCCTCGCCGCGATCGTCGCCGGGGGCCAGGTGCACCTCGACCCGGTCTGGCCCGCGCTCGCCGCGGCGGCCCTGCTGGGCGCGCGGGCGGTGACCACGCGCCGTACCGGCCTGCGGGTCGCGCCCGCCACCCTCCTACGGGAGGCGGGCCTGCCGTTCGCCTCCTTCGTGCTGTGCTGGGCCGTCGCGGTCGCGGCGCTGGCCGAGCAGGGCGGGGCCGACCTGCTGGCCCGCCTGCTGCCCGACGGCACGGGACCGGTCGCCCTCGTCGCCACGGCACTGCTGGCCACCGTCGTCGCGAACGTCGTCAACAACCTCCCCGCGACGTTGCTGCTCGTGCCGCTCGCCGCCCCGCTCGGCGCCCCGGCCGTGCTGGCGGTGCTGGTGGGCGTCGGCGTGGGGGCGGGCGCGACGTACGCCGGGTCGCTCGCCAACCTGCTGTGGCTGCGCAACCCCGCCGTCGACCACCCGGTCGACGTCGGCCGCCGCTTCCACCTCGCCGGCCTGCTCGCCACCCCCGTGCTCGTCGTCGCCGCGGCCCTCGCGCTGGCCGCCACGGTGGGGTTGACCGGCGGCGGCACGGGGTAGGGGCGGCGGGTGCCCGTCGAGCTGCTGCGCCCCGCCACCTCCGACGACGTCCGGGGACTCGCCGACTGGACGTGGCTGCCCGGCCTGGTCGACCAGCGGCCGCTGCTGGTGACCGCGTTCGCCGACGTCGTCCTCGCGGGCGACGACGGGCTCTGGTTCCTGTCGACCGTCGAGGGCAGCCTGGAGCGCTGCTGGGCCGACCTCGACGACCTGCGCGCCGCGCTCGACGACGTGGAGGCCCAGGACCGGTTCCTCCACGCCTGGCTCGTCGAGGGCGCCGCCCGCCGGGGCCTCGAGCCCGGGCCCGGCCAGTCCTACGCCTTCACGGTCGCGCCCGTGCTCGGCGGCGCCTTCACCGCGGCCAACGTGCAGGTGCTCGACAGCGTCGTGGCCCTGTCGCTGAACGGCCAGCTGCACCGCCAGGTCGGGACAGGCAACCCGCCCGCCTGGTAGAGAAGTGACGTGGACCTCACCCTCAGCCCCGACCAGGAGGCGTTCCGCGCCGCCGCCCGCGAGTTCTGCGACCGGGAGGTCGTGCCGTTCCGTGCCGAGTGGGACCGGGCGGAGGCCGTGGACCTCGCCATCGTTCCCAAGCTGGGAAAGCAGGGCTTCCTCGGGCTGATGATCCCGGCGGAGTACGGCGGGCTCGAGCTCGACCTGCTCATTTACTGCCTGGCGATGGAGGAGCTCGGCCGCGCCGACTCCGCCATCCGCGGGATCGTCTCGGTCTCCGCGGGCCTCGTCGGCAAGCCCCTGCTGGCCCACGGCACGGAGGAGCAGAAGCAGCGCTGGCTGCCCGGCATCGCGAGCGGCGAGCTGCTCGGCTGCTTCGGTCTCACCGAGCCGGGCCACGGCTCGGACGCGGCCAACCTCCGCACCCGTGCGGTGCGCGACGGCGACGACTGGGTCCTCGACGGCGAGAAGATCTTCATCACGAACGGCACGTGGGCCGACGTGTGCCTCGTGTTCGCCCGCACCGGCGGCCCCGGCCCCCGAGGCGTCTCCGCCTTCCTCGTGCCCACCGACACTCCCGGCTTCGAGCGGCGCGAGGTGAAGGGCAAGCTCGGGCTGCGTGGCCAGGCCACCGCCGCGCTGTCGTTCTCCGGCGTCCGCGTGCCCGCCGACGCGCTGCTGGGCGAGGAGGGCGGCGGCTTCCGCATCGCGATGTCGACGCTCGACACGGGCCGCATCGGCATCGCCGCGAGCTGCACCGGCATCATCGCCGGCTGCCTGGAGGCGACGGTGGCCTACACGGGCGAGCGCGAGCAGTTCGGCAAGCCGATCGCGGCCCACCAGCTGGTGCAGGAGCTGATCGCCGACATGGCGGTCGACGTCGACGCCGCGCGGCTGCTCGTCTGGCGCGCCGCCGACCTGGCCATGCGCGGCGAGCCCTTCTCGACCGCTGCCTCCAAGGCCAAGCTGTTCGCCTCCGAGGCCGCGGTCCGCGCCGCGAACAACGCGATCCAGGCGTTCGGCGGCTACGGGTACGTCGACGAGTACCCGGTGTCGAAGTACATGCGGGACGCCCGCGTCATGACGCTCTACGAGGGCACGAGCCAGGTCCAGAAGCTGCTCATCGGCCGCGCCGAGACGGGCATCGCCGCGTTCGGGTGAGCCGCTGCCTAGGCTGACGCCCATGTACCGACTCCGCAACGGCGTGCAGACCTACTCGTGGGGCTCCCCGGACGCGATCCCGCGGTTCCTGGGCGAGCGCCCCGACGGCACCCCGGTCGCGGAGGTCTGGATCGGCACGCACCCGCTGCAGCCCTCGACCGCGGTCGACGCCGCGGGCGACGCGAAGCCGCTGTCGGACCTGACGGGCGACCTGCCCTTCATGCTCAAGGTGCTCGCCGCCGCCCAGCCGCTCTCGCTGCAGGTGCACCCGAGCAAGTCGCAGGCCGAGGACGGGTACGCCGAGGAGGAGCGCGCGGGCATCCCGCTGGACGCCCCGAACCGGGTCTACAAGGACGCGAACCACAAGCCCGAGATGGTCTACGCGCTGACCACCTTCGACAGCCTCATCGGCTTCCGTCCCACGGTCGAGATCCTCCGGGTGCTGGCCCCGCTGGAGACGCCGCTGACGCAGCGCCTCGCCGAGGACCTGCGCGCCGACCCCGGGTTCGCCGGCATCGTGCGCCGCGTCGAGTGGCTGCTGTCGCAGGACGTCACGGCGGCCCAGGTCGGCGAGGTCGTCGGGGCGTGCCGCGCGCTCGGCAAGATGGGCATGGACATCAAGCGGGCCTACTCCACGGCCGTCGAGATCTCGGAGTACTACCCCGACGACGTCGGCGTCGTGCTCTCCCTCATGCTCAACCGGATGACGCTGCAGCCGGGCGAGGCGGCGTACCTCGGGGCGGGCATCATCCACGCCCACCTCAAGGGCCTCTGCCTGGAGGTCATGGCCTCGTCCGACAACGTGCTGCGCGCGGGCCTGACGAAGAAGCACGTCGACCCGGCGGGCCTCGTCACCTGCCTCGGGGCGACGGGCATGGCCCGCATCGCGCGGGTGAACCCCGAGTTCGTGCTGGCGGAGACCGAGGTCTTCAGCCCCGCCGACGTCGAGTTCGCGCTCGCCGTCACGCAGGTCTCCCACGCCGACCCCGACGGGGTCGCGGTCGTGAGCGCCAAGCAGTCGCTGCTCATCTGCACCGGCGGCGAGGTCGAGGTGCGCTCGGCCGAGGGCGAGAAGGTGGCGCTGGCCCGGGGCGAGTCGGTGTTCCTCGGCCCCGACGACCGCGACTGCGTGGTCGTCGGCCTGGGCGAGGTGGCGCAGGCGTTCGAGCCCGCGCGCCGCGCCGTGCACTCCCGCCTGGTCGACGTCGTCTGAGGACGGGCCGGGCTCAGTCCGGCGCCTGCACCGGCCGCATCGTGCGGGTCAGCCGGGTGCGCGACGCCGCCAGTCCGGCGCAGACGGCCGCGACGATGGCCTCGCCCTCGAGCACGCCACAGGTCAGCAGGTCGACGTTCGCCAGCCGGTGCTCGGGCCAGGTGTGCACGGCGAGGTGCGACTGCGAGAGCACCAGCGAGGCGGTGACCGCGCCGTTCGGGAAGACGTGCCCGGCCTCGCCCAGCACCACCGCACCGCCGGCCGCGGCGGCCGCGCGCAGCAGCGCCCGGAGGGCGACCTCGTCGGTGAGCAGCGTCGGGTGGTCGGTCCACACGTCGAGGGCGTAGGAGCACATCTCGTCGCCCGACGGCGCCGTCACCAGCGCGCCGAGGGCGGACGGGACGGGCGGGGCGGTGGGCTCGGGCACGGCGGTGCAGCCTGCGTCGTGGCGGTGGGGCTCAAACCCCGCGCGGCTCACGCGGTGGCCGGACCCTCCTCGCGCAGCTCGGTCGGCGTCCGCCCGTCGTGGGTGTGCGGTACGTCGGGCAGCGCCGGGTGGGCGCCCGCGGGTCCGTCCGGGCCGTCGGCGCCGGCCGCGTCCTGCGGGTGGGCGTCGTCGGCGACCGCGTCGTCGATCCGCTCGTTGAGGTAGCGCAGCACCTCGGCGACGGTCGCCGCGACGGGCACGGCGAGGAAGGCGCCGGTGATGCCGAACAGGGTGGAGCCGGCGGTGACGGCCATGAGCACGACGGCGGCGTGCAGGTTCATCGACTTGCCCTGCAGCCACGGGGAGAGCACGTTGCCCTCGAGCTGCTGCACCACGACGATGATGATGAGCACGATGAGGGCGTCGCCGGGGCCGTTGGTCACGAGGGTGACGAGGCCGGCCAGCGCACCGGCGGAGACCGCGCCGACGATCGGGATGAAGCCGGCGAAGAAGGTGAGGATCGCCAGCGGGATCGCCAGGGGCACCCCGATGATGACGAGGCCGAGGCCGATGAGCACCGCGTCGATGAGGGAGACGAGCGCCTGGGTGCGGATGAAGCCGCCGAGGGTGTTCCACGCCCGGGCGCTGACCTCGACGAGGTGGCCGCCGGCGCGGTGGCCGCCGATGGCGGAGACCCAGGGCAGGAAGCGGTGGCCGTCCTTGATGAAGAGGAACGTGAGGATCAGCATCAGCACGAGGTTGATGAGGATGTTCGTCACCGCGCTGATGCCGGTGATGACGCCCGAGCTGATCGCGGACGCCTGGCTGGAGATCTCGTCCTGGAGGGTGGAGAGCGCGTCGGTGATCTGACCGTCGCTGACCCCGAGCGGGCCGTCGGTGAGCCAGGTCCGGATCTGCCCGACGCCGTCGACGGCCGAGTCGGCGATGTCGTTGGACTGCCCGGCGATCTGGGGGGCGAGGAGGAACCCGACGAGCACGAGGCTGCCGAGGAACCCGAGCATCACCCCGGCCGCCGCGAGGCCGGACGGCACACCGCGCTTGCGCAGGAACGCGGTCGGCGGTCCGAGGACGGTGGAGAGCACGAGGGCCAGCGAGACGGGGAACCACACCATCCACGTGTGGCCGACGGCCCAGCCGAGGATGAACAGGGCGGCGGCGCCGACGACGACGCGCACGCCCCAGACGTTGATGCGCGAGAGCCCGCGGTCGATCACGTCCGCGCGGTCGGGCACGGTGCGGGGATGGCGGTCGGGCGCGGGGCTCGTCACGCCCACCACCCTAGGTGTCGCCTCCCGAGCCGGGTCGTGCGGAGGCGCCTTGTTACCGACGAGTCACCTAAATCACGTGCCCCCGTTCCCACGATGACAGTAATGGTGTCATTATCGGATCCGGACCTGGATCTCCCCGAGCTGCGACGCGGGTGCAGATCCCCACACGACCATCGAGGCAGGCAAGGACCGACATGGCAGAAGCATTCGTGTACGACCACGTTCGTACGCCGCGCGGCAAGGGCAAGAAGACCGGCTCCCTCCACGAGGTGAAGCCCATCGACCTGGTCGTCGGCCTGATCGACGAGACCCGCAAGCGCAACCCCGACCTCGACCCCGCCCTCGTCGACGACGTCGTGCTGGGCGTCGTCAGCCCGATCGGTGACCAGGGCGGCGACATCGCGAAGGCGGCGGCGCTGAAGGCGGGCCTGCCCGACGAGGTCGCCGGCGTGCAGCTGAACCGCTTCTGCGCCTCGGGCCTCGAGGCCGTCAACCAGGCCGCCTCGCGCGTGCGCGGCGGGTTCGAGGAGCTGATCCTCGCCGGTGGTGTCGAGTCGATGAGCCGCGTGCCCATGGGCTCCGACGGCGGCGCCTGGGCGATGGACCCGCGCACCGCGCTGCAGTCGAGCTTCGTGCCCCAGGGCATCGGCGCCGACCTCATCGCGACCGTCGAGGGCTTCAGCCGCGAGGACGTCGACGCCTACGCCGCCGAGTCCAACGCCCGGGCCGCCCGCGCCCGCGAGGCCGGCTACTTCAAGCGGTCGGTCATCCCGGTCGTCGACGAGAACGGCCTGACGGTCCTCGACCACGACGAGTTCATCCGCCCCGGCACGACGGTGGAGAGCCTCGCGGGCCTCAAGCCCTCCTTCGCCGACATCGGCAAGGGCGCCGGCTTCGACGACGTGGCCCTGGAGAAGTACCACTGGCTGGAGAAGATCGACCACGTCCACCACGCCGGCAACAGCTCGGGCATCGTGGACGGCGCGGCCATCATGGCGATCGGCACGGAGGACGCGGGCAAGCGCGCCGGCCTCACCCCCCGCGCCCGCATCGTCTCGGCCGCCGTCTCCGGCGCCGACCCGGTCATCATGCTGACCGGTCCGGCCCCCGCCGCACGCAAGGCGCTGGCGAAGGCCGGCCTGACGGTCGACGACATCGACCTGTTCGAGATCAACGAGGCGTTCGCCGCCGTCGCGATGCGCTTCATGCGCGACATGGGCATCGGCCCCGAGATCACCAACGTCAACGGCGGCGCCATCGCCATGGGCCACCCGCTCGGCGCGACCGGCGCGATGATCCTCGGCACGCTGATCGACGAGCTCGAGCGCCGCGAGCTCAAGCGCGGCCTCGCCACCCTGTGCGTGGGCGGCGGCATGGGCATCGCCACCATCGTCGAGCTCGTCTGAGCGTCGTACCGGACATCGAGAGAGGAACCCATGACCGAGCAGAGCGCCGTCCGCTACGACAAGGACGCCGACGGGATCGTCACGCTGACGCTGGACGACCCGAACCAGAGCGCCAACACCATGAACGAGCTCTACCGCACGTCGATGACCGACGCGGTGGAGAAGCTGTACGCCGAGCCGGAGGGCTCGGTGAAGGGTGTCGTCATCGCCAGCGCCAAGAAGACCTTCTTCGCCGGCGGTGACCTCAAGGGCATGGTGCAGACCACGCCGGACGACGCCGCCGACGTGTTCGCGATGGTCGAGGACGTCAAGGCCGCGCTGCGTCGCCTCGAGCTCCACCCCGCGCCCGTGGTCGCCGCCATCAACGGCGCCGCGCTCGGTGGCGGGCTGGAGATCGCGCTCGCCGCGAACCACCGGGTCGCGTGGGACAGCCCGAAGGTGCAGATCGGCCTGCCCGAGGTGCAGCTGGGGCTCCTGCCCGGCGGCGGCGGCGTCACCCGCACGGTGCGCATGTTCGGCCTGCAGACCGCGCTGATGGACGTCCTGCTCCAGGGCACGCGCTTCAAGCCGGCCCAGGCGAAGGAGAAGGGCCTGGTCGACGAGCTGGTCGCCGACCTCGACGGCCTCCTGCCCGCCGCGAAGGCGTGGCTCGCGTCGGTCGCGGGCGACGCGGACGCGGGCAAGCAGCCCTGGGACCGCCCGGGCTACAAGATGCCCGGCGGCACCCCGTCCACCCCGAAGCTCGCCCAGTTCCTCCCGGCCTTCCCGGCGCTGCTGCGCCAGCAGGTCAAGGGCGCGCCGTACCAGGCGCCGCGGGCGATCCTGTCCGCCGCCGTCGAGGGCGCGCAGGTCGACTTCGACACCGCCTCGCGCATCGAGTCGCGCTACCTGACCGGCCTCGTCGTCGGCCAGCAGAGCAAGAACATGATCCAGGCGTTCTTCTTCGACCTGCAGGCGATCAACGGCGGCTCGCTGCGTCCTGACGGCCACGAGAAGTACGTCGGCCGCAAGGTCGGCGTGCTCGGCGCCGGCATGATGGGCGCGGGCATCGCGTACGTGTTCGCCAAGTCGGGCGCGCAGGTCGTGCTGAAGGACGTCACGACCGAGGCCGCCGAGCGCGGCAAGGCGTACTCGGAGAAGCTGCTCGACAAGGCGGTCTCCCGCGGTCGCGAGACCGAGGAGGGCAAGGCCGAGTTCCTCTCGCGCATCCACGCCACCGCCGACCCGGCCGACTTCGCGGGCGTCGACGTGGTCGTCGAGGCCGTCTTCGAGGACCCGTCGCTGAAGGCCAAGGTGTTCGCCGAGATCGCCGAGCACGTCAACCCGGACGCGCTGCTGTGCTCGAACACCTCGACGCTGCCCATCACCGAGCTGGCCCAGGGCGTCGACCGTCCGAAGGACTTCATCGGCCTGCACTTCTTCAGCCCCGTCGACAAGATGCCGCTGGTGGAGATCATCCGCGGCGAGGAGACCGACGACGCGGCGCTGGCGAAGGCCTACGACCTGGTGCAGCAGATCAAGAAGACGCCGATCGTCGTCAACGACAGCCGCGGCTTCTACACCTCCCGCGTCATCGGCTTCATGGTCAACGAGGGCCTGCAGCTGCTCGCCGAGGGCGTGCACCCGCAGACCCTGGAGCGCGCGGTCACGCAGGCCGGCTACCCGGTCGGCACGCTGCAGCTCTCCGACGAGCTCAACATGGAGCTCATGGCCAAGATCGCCAAGGCCACGGCGGACGCGGCCGAGCGCGACGGCCTCGACTACGTGCCGCACCCGGGGCTGAAGGTCGTCGAGAAGATGATCGAGATCGGTCGTCCCTCGCGCCTCAAGGGCGCCGGCTTCTACGAGTACGACGAGTCCGGCAAGCGCCAGGGCCTGTGGAAGGGCCTCGCCGAGACCTTCCCGGTCGCGGAGCAGCAGCCGCCGCTGCGCGACGTGCAGGACCGCGTGCTCGTGCTCGAGGCGCTCGAGACGGCCAAGTGCTTCGAGGAGGACGTCATCACCTCGGCGGCCGCCGCGAACATCGGCTCGATCATGGGCATCGGCTTCCCGCCGTACACGGGTGGCGCGGCCCAGTTCATGACCGGCTACGAGGGCGCCGACGGCGAGATCGGCCTCGCGGCCTTCGTCAAGCGCGCCGACGAGCTGGCGGAGAAGTACGGCGACCGCTTCCGGCCGACCGACCACCTCCGCAAGATGGCCGCCAACGGGGAGTCCTTCCCCGCCTGACGGCCCTCCGCGACCCACCACCGGGCCGGTGCCCCTCCCCAGGGGGCACCGGCCCGGTGCTGTCGTCGGCGGGCTCCCGGCGCGTCCTTGGAGACGTGGCTACCGTGGGGGAGGACCGGACGACGAAGCACGGAAGGGGAACGACATGGGTATCGCGGACAAGGCGAAGAACACCGTCGAGGACCTGGGCGGCAAGTCCAAGGAGCACGTGGGCGACGCCACCGGCGACGACGAGCTCAAGGCCGAGGGCAAGAAGGACCAGACGAAGTCCTCGCTCAAGCAGGCCGGCGAGAACGTCAAGGACGCCTTCAAGTCCTGAGGTCTCGACGCACCACGACGGGCTCCCCGATGATCGGGGGGCCCGTCGTCGCGTCCGGGCCCATCCGGCGGGCCCGCGGCACCGAACCCCTGATGACCCCGACCGACCCCCTCCGAGGAGCACCATGAGCACCCTGTCCGACTTCACCGCGACCCGGCTCGACGGCACCGAGGAGTCCCTGGAGGCGTACGCCGGACGGGTCGTGCTCGTCGTGAACACCGCCAGCAACTGCGGCTTCACGCCGCAGTACGAGGGTCTCGAGCAGCTCTACCGCACGTACGGCGAGCAGGGCCTCGTCGTGCTCGGGTTCCCGTGCAACCAGTTCGCGGGCCAGGAGCCCGGCGGGGCCGACGACATCGGCGAGTTCTGCCAGCGCAACTACGGCGTCTCGTTCCCCATGTTCGACAAGGTCGACGTGAACGGCTCCGACGCCCACCCCGTCTTCGACTGGCTGAAGAAGGAGAAGGGCGGCCTGCTCGGCGGTCGCATCAAGTGGAACTTCACCAAGTTCCTCGTGGGGCGCGACGGCACGGTCGTGAAGCGCTACGGCCCCACCACGAAGCCCGCCGACATCGCCGCCGACATCGAGAAGGCGCTCGCGGCCTGACGCTCCTCCCGCTCGCGCGGTGGTTGAGGTGGGTGCGCTAGCACCCCTCGAAACCACGCTGACCTACTCCGGTGGTTTCGAGGGCCGCTGGGGCGGCCACCTCAACCACCGGATGTCGGTGGTTGAGGTGGGTTGCTCTGGCAACCCCTCGAAACCACGACCGGGTTCCCTGGGTGGTTTCGAGGGCGGCTGGGGCGGCCACCTCGACCACCGGACGGGGTCGGCGGCCTCAGCGGCCGAGCAGGCGCCGCGCTCCCGTCGCCCACCACTGGCCGGCGGCGGGGCCGCCGTTGCAGGCGCCGTCCGACTCGCCGGGGCGCTTGACCCACGCGTAGAAGTCGACGCCGTTCGCGTTCACGACCTTCGGCTTGCTGCCCAGGCGGGCGGCGGCGGTGTTGCACCACGAGCCGTCGCGCGCGGGGCCGGCGCCGTTGCGGGAGGTGTCGACGAGCTGGCGCTTGCCGGCGTACCCCCGGGTGGCGAGCGCCGCGACCAGCGACCGGCCGTAGGCGAGCTCGTCGTTGGTGGTGCGGTAGTTGCTGACGTTCGTCGCGACGCCGCGCGCCCACTGCACGCCCGACTGGGACAGGCGGTCGGCCATGACGTTCGCGGAGTGCCACGACGAGTGGCCCGAATCGACGTACACCCACGTGCCGTTGCGCGCGAACGTGTAGGTCGCGTAACGGATGAGCGACGTCCACAGCTCCTGCCCGGCGCACGAGCCGAGCAGGCCGAGCGCGTCCGGCTCGAGCACGACGACGGCCCCCTTGCCCTTGAGGCCCAGCGCGATCTGCTCCACCCAGAGGCGGTACGAACGGGGGTCGAACCCGCCTGAGGAGTGGCTGCCGCAGTCGCGGTTGGGCAGCCCGTAGACCGCGATCATGGGCGTGCGGTTCTTCTGCCGGCCGTAGTCCGCCCACGCCGCGGCCGCCGCGCGCGCCCGGCCGACCGGCACCGCCTCGGTGAACCAGCGGGTGTGCGTGTTCGCCGCGATGGGGGTGTACGTCGCGTCCTTGCGCGCGGCGACCATGGCCGGGCTCGACGGGTCGACGAGCACCCCGCGCCGCAGTCGGATGTCGACGGCCGCGGCCGCCTGGACCGCGGGCGCCTGGACCTCAGGTGCCGGGGCTGCGGGTCCCCCGTCCACCAGGGCCGCCGGGGCGGGCGTCGCCGCGCGGGCCGACCCCGTCAGACCCGTCAGGCCGGTCAGCAGCGTCGCGAGGAGCACGACGGCGAGCGCGGCGGGGACGAGGACGAGGTGCGCGGCGCGGGCAGGCGTCAGCGCGGACGAGGTGGGGGGCACTGCCGCAGCCTAGGGCGGCGCGACCCGGCCCGGGCGGGCGTCGGTGGGACCTGCAGAGAAACAGCGCTTGGCTTGAGCCGACCTCCGGCGTACTGTCGCGATATATCGCGAGCGGTCGACGACCGTACGGCCGCGACGGACGGAGGGAGCAGCACATGTGGGACGCCGACAAGGTCGACGGCTTCGACGACGACGACCAGGAGAACGGCTGGGAGCGGGGGCGCCACCAGCACCCGCGCGAGGGGGGCCGCCGCGGTGACTTCCCGGCGTGGCCCGGCCTGGGCGGGCCGTTCGGCCCGGCCGGCCTCGGCGCCGCGTTCGGTCCGCGGCGCGGCGGTGGGCGTCACGGCCAGCCCGTGCCGCCGTGGGTCGCCGGTCTGCTCGGCTTCGACGCTCCGCCGCAGCGCGGCCACGGCGGCGGGCCGAAGGTGCGGCGTGGCGACGTCCGCGCGGCGATCCTCGACGTGCTCGCGTCGGGACCGCGCAACGGCTACCAGGTGATCAACGAGATCGCGGAGCGCTCGCACGGCGCCTGGAAGCCGTCGCCGGGCTCCGTCTACCCGACCATCCAGCAGCTCGAGGACGAGGGCCTCGTCGTCGCCGACGACGCGCAGGGCCGCCGTACCCTCACCCTCAGCGACGAGGGGCAGGCGTACGTCGCGCGCCACGCCGACGAGCTGGCCGCCGTGTGGCGTCCGTTCGCGCCGCGGGCCGAGGCGCCGCAGGGCGCGCTCCCCGAGATCGGCCAGGTCATGAACGCGTTGTGGCAGATCGTGTCGACCGGCACCGACGCCCAGCGGGCGGAGGCCCTGACGGTGCTCGCCGAGGCGCGGCGCCGGCTGTACGGGATCCTCGCGGAGGGCGACCGGTGAGCGAGGCCGGCCGGGTGCGGCTCTCCGACGCGGAGCGGCAGGACGCCGCGGCCGCGCTCGGCACCCACTTCGCCGAGGGCCGGCTCGACCCCGTCGAGCACGACGAGCGCTCCACCGCCGTGTGGGCGGCGCGCTTCGCCGAGGACCTGCAGCCCGTGTTCGCGGACCTGCCGGCGCCTCACCCCGGGGCGCTCGCCCCGGCGCGGGCGCACGACTGGAACGCGCAGCGCCCGGCCGCGCGGAAGCGGGGCGCCCGGGGCGCCCGGGGTGACGGACCGCCGGCCTTCGTGCCGACCGCGGTGCTCGTCGCGCTGCTCGTCGGCGGTGTCCTGCTGGGTGTCGCGGTGCTGAAGGTGCTGGTCGCCGTCGTGCCGCTCCTCCTGCTCGGCGGGCTGGCGTTCCTGGCGGTCCGCCGCATCGCCGGCCGGGGCGCGGCCGGCCCGCGCGGGACGCTCCCGGGGCGGGGAGGGCCGCCGTACCGCTGCTGAGGGCGGGTACGACGACGCCCCCGCTCCCCGGTGATGACCGGGAGGCGGGGGCGTCGGGTGCGTCGGGGGTCGCCCGGCGCGCTGGGGGAGTGCGTGCTCAGGCGCTCTGGATCGCCGAGACGTCGAACTCGAGCTTGACCTTGTCGGAGATGAGGACGCCGCCGGTCTCGAGCGCGGCGTTGTAGGTGAGGCCCCAGTCCTTGCGGTTGATGGCGACGCCACCCTCGAAGCCGATGCGCAGGTTGCCGAACGGGTCGCGCGCCGAGCCGGTCTGCTCGAGCTCGACGGTGACGGACTTCGTGACGTCCTTGATCGTGAGGTCGCCGGTGACCAGCCACGTGTCGGCGTCCTCGCGCTCGACCTTGGTCGAGACGAAGGTGATGTTCGGGTACTTCTCCGCCTCGAAGAAGTCACCGGTCTGCAGGTGGCCGTCGCGGTCGGCGTTGCCGGTGTCGATGCTGGCGGCCTTGATGGTCAGGGCGACCGTCGAGGCGGACGGCGTGGCCGTGTTGATGGTGGCGGTGCCGTCGAACTCCTTGAAGGAGCCGCGGACCGTCGTCACCATCGCGTGGCGCACGGAGAAGCCGAGACGGGTGTGCGTGACGTCGAGGGCGTAGGAGCCCGCGATGTCCTCCACGGCGGTGGTGGGAGCGTCGAACGTCTGCTCGGCCGGGGCCGAGTCCTTGGTGCGGCTGAAGATGCCCATGATGCTGTCCTCCGAAGTCAGTTGAACTTTCAACGACGACTGTACGGGTATCTACTTGCGCCGTCAACCATCTCGGGGTCGGCGGGGTGGTGACGACACACACCCCGGACGCAGCAGAGCCGCCATCCCGGGGGATGGCGGCTCTGCGGGGCTGCCTCGAGGGCGGCGGGGCGCCGGGTGGCGCGTGAGTGCTCGGCTGTCAGGCGGCGGCCGGTCGGGCGACGGCCGTCGAGGCCGAGGTCCAACGAGCCTCCATGCGAGCACGGCCGGACGCGTCGACGACCTTGGTCCAGGTGAGGACGAGGCCGTTGCGGTGGGTCGACGTCGAGTAGAGCATGAGACACCTCCTGTTCACTTTCCGTTCATCCAAGGTAGCGCACCGTCGGCGGGATCGGTAGTCGGCGCCGCACTTTTCTGCCCCAGATGCGGCGGTCCTGCTCCACCTGGGCCTGTGGACGGGCCCGGACGAGCCCGTTCCGCTCCACTTGGGGGGCTGCTCGCAAGGTGAACGACGGGTGAATGCGGAACCCTCCGGCCTCCCCTCACGGGGGTGGTCACCGTCGAGCGCGTCGACCTACGGTGCCGCTCGGGCGCCACCGATCGCCGGCACCCTCGGGAGGAACCATGGCGACCCCACCTGTCCGCACGCCCGCACGACGTCGTACCCGGGGGTGGGTGGCGCTCCCCGCCGTCCTGGCCGCCGGGCTCGCCCTGGCCGGCCCCGCCGCCCCGGCGCTCGCCGACCCCGTCTCGGGCTCCACCTCCGTGGGGCCCGCCGCCGGCGGCTCCTACGTCGCGCTGGGCGACTCCTACTCGTCGGGCACGGGAACGCGGGAGTACCTGGCGGACGGCACCCAGTGCCTCCGCTCCGTGCACGCGTTCCCCTCGCTGCTGGCCTCCGCCGGGGGCTGGGACCTCGACTTCCGCGCGTGCTCCGGCGCCGTCGTCGCCGACGTGCGCGCCAACCAGCTCACGGCGCTCTCCGCCGCCACCGACCTCGTCACCCTGTCCGTCGGCGGCAACGACGCCGGGTTCACCGACGTCATCACGGAGTGCGCCCAGCCGGGGTGGATGAGCGACTGCGACGGCGCGATCGACGGCGCCCAGGCCTTCATCGGCGCCACGCTGCCCGCGCGGCTCTCGGGCCTCTACGCCGACGTCCGCGCCGCCGCGCCGAACGCCGACGTCGTGGTCGCCGGCTACCCGCGTCTGTTCCAGGGCGAGGACTGCGACGTCCTCACCTTCATCTCGCCGGCGGAGATGACGCGCCTGAACGCCACCGCCGACCAGCTCGACGCCCGCACCGCCGCGGCCGCCCGGGCCGCCGGGTTCCGCTTCGTCGACCCCACCGCCGCGTTCACCGGCCACGCCGTCTGCGACGAGCCGGCGTGGCTGAACGGGCTGTCGAACCCCGTGGTCGAGAGCTACCACCCGAACACGCTGGGCCACGCCCAGGGCTACGTCCCCCTCGTGTCCTCCGCGGCCACCGGCAGCGCGCTGGCCGTCACCCCCGCGGTCGTCGCCGACGCCGAGGCGCACGCGGGCACGTACGTCGCGCAGCAGGCGCCGTACGCGGCGTACGACCGCACGATCGCGCCGCGGGTGGTGGAGACGGCGCCCCTCCACGCGGCCCAGCGGGCCATCGCCGACGGGACGGCCGACCCCGCGCAGGAGTGAGACGGGGGGAGATCCACGTCGCACCGGGAACTTGTGCGACCCCTGTGCACGTTCTTCTCCCTGACGTCGCCGCGCGGCGGGGTGGCCGACCGGTCGCCCCGCCCTCGTGCACCACCGCAACGCAGAAGGAGTCCGTCCATGGAGGTCACCCCGCTGGTATGGGGCCTCACCATCGCCGTCATCGCCGGCTTGCTGCTCTTCGACTTCTTCTTCCACGTGCGCAAGGCGCACATCCCCACGTTGAGGGAAGCAGCGATCTGGTCGGCCATCTACGTCGGCCTGGCGATCGTGTTCGGCTTGTTCGTGCTGTGGAACTGGGGCGGGACGTACGGCGGTGAGTACTTCGCCGGCTACATCACGGAGAAGGCGCTGAGCGTCGACAACCTGTTCGTGTTCCTGGTGATCATGGCGAGCTTCAAGGTGCCGCGCGAGGACCAGCAGAAGGTGCTGCTCTTCGGCATCGTGTTCGCGCTGTTCGCGCGCACCGCGTTCATCCTCGTCGGCGCCGCCGCGATCAACCAGTTCAGCTGGGTCTTCTACCTCTTCGGCGCGATCCTGCTCTACACGGCGATCTCCCTGCTGAAGGAGGACGACGACGAGGGCGGCGAGGAGGCCGACAACTTCGTCATCCGCCTCGCGAAGCGTTTCTTCCACACCTCGGAGCACTACGACGGCGACAAGCTGTTCACCGTCGTGGACGGCAAGAAGATGCTGACCCCGATGCTGCTCGTCATGGTCGCGATCGGCGGCACGGACCTGCTGTTCGCGCTCGACTCGATCCCCGCGATCTTCGGCCTGACGCAGGAGACGTACATCGTCTTCGGTGCCACGGCGTTCTCGCTCATGGGTCTGCGCCAGCTGTACTTCCTCATCGACGGCCTGCTCGACCGCCTCGTGTTCCTCTCGTACGGCCTGGCGATCATCCTGGCGTTCATCGGCGTCAAGCTGTTCATCCACGCCCTGCACGAGAACGAGCTGCCCTTCATCAACGGCGGCGAGCACGTGACCGCCATCCCGGAGGTCAGCATCGCCATGTCGCTGAGCGTCATCCTCGGCGTCCTCGTCGTCACGGTCATCGCGTCGCTGCTCAGCCCCAAGGGCAAGGCGGAGTCGACGATCAAGGCGGCCAGGGCGGCGGCCGACCACTACCTCGACGGGACCTACACCCACGACGTCGACGAGCACGAGCGCCAGTTCGGCATCGTCGTCGCCAAGCAGCAGCAGATCGACGACCTCCCGGAGAAGCACCGCCCCACCCCGGCGGAGCGCGCGGAGCTCGACGAGCTGTTCGCCCGGGTGCACGCCGCCCGCGGCGGCACGGCCACCGAGGGCGGTCGCACCCGCGACTGACCCACGGGCACGCCGGTCACGCACCGGTCGCACCACCCGCTCGATCCGACGGCCCCCGGCACCACGCCGGGGGCCGTCGGCGTCCCCGGCCGCACTCCACCCCGGCCGCGCCTGGTCGCGCCCGGCCACGCACCCGCCGTACGCCGCCGTTGTGCGCAGCGCCCGTTGGCGGCGCTCGGGCCGGGTGGCACGCTGAGGGCCATGAGCGCACTGCCCGACGACCTGTTCGTCCCCCAGCTCCACATCGGCGGCACCTGGCGTGACGCCGAGGACGGGGCCACCTTCGACGTGCTGGACCCCGCCGACGAGTCGGTTCTCGTGAGCGTCGCGGACGGCACCGCCGCCGACGCCGTGGCCGCCCTCGACGCGGCGGCCGAGGTCCAGGAGGAGTGGGCCCGCTCGGCGCCCCGCGACCGCGCCGAGATCCTGCGGGCCGCCTTCGAGGCCATCACCGCCCGTCGCGACGACTTCGCCCGGCTCATCAGCCTCGAGATGGGCAAGCCGCTGGCCGAGGCCGCGGGCGAGGTGACGTACGGCGCGGAGTTCCTGCGCTGGTTCTCCGAGGAGGCCGTGCGCATCCACGGGCGCTGGATGAGCGCGCCCGCCGGTGGGTCCCGGCTGCTGACGGTGAAGAAGCCGGTCGGTCCGTGCCTGCTCATCACGCCGTGGAACTTCCCGATCGCCATGGCCACCCGCAAGATCGCCCCGGCCATCGCCGCCGGCTGCACGATGGTCGTCAAGCCCGCCGCGCTGACGCCGCTGACGACGCTGGCCGTGGCGAAGGTCTTCGAGGACGTCGGTCTGCCCGCCGGCGTGCTCAACGTGGTGACGTCGACGCACTCCGGGGACGTCTCCGAGACGCTGATGGCCGACGAGCGGCTGCGGAAGGTCTCCTTCACGGGGTCCACCCCGGTCGGCAAGGTGCTGGTGCGGCAGTCGACCGAGCACCTGCAGCGCCTGTCGATGGAGCTGGGTGGCAACGCGCCGTTCCTCGTCTTCGAGGACGCCGACCTCGACGCGGCCGTCGAGGGCGCCGTGCTGGCCAAGATGCGCAACATGGGCGAGGCCTGCACGGCCGCCAACCGCTTCCTCGTGCACGAGAGCGTCGCCGAGGAGTTCAGCCGGCGCCTCGCGGAGCGCCTCGGCGCCCTGCGCGTCGGCCGCGGCCAGGACGACGGGGTCGACGTCGGCCCGCTGGTGCAGGCCTCCGCGGTCGAGGACGTGCACCAGCTCGTCACCGACGCCGTGCACGACGGCGCCCGGGTGCTGGTGGGCGGCGAGGCGCCCGACGGCGCGGGTTACTTCTACCCGCCGACGGTGCTGGCCGACGTACCCCACGAGTCGGCGATCGTGAACACGGAGATCTTCGGCCCGGTGGCGCCCATCTCGACCTTCACCGACGAGGACGAGGCGGTGCGCCGGGCCAACGCCACGGAGTACGGCCTCGCCTCGTACGCCTTCACCCGCGACCTCGAGCGCACCATCCGGCTCGCCGAGCGCCTCGAGGCCGGCATGCTCGGCATCAACACGGGCCTGCTGTCGAACCCCGCCGCCCCCTTCGGCGGCGTCAAGCAGTCGGGCTTCGGCCGCGAGGGCGGCTTCGAGGGCATCGAGGAGTACCTCGAGACCACGTACGTGGGGATCTCGACCGGGTCGTGAGGCGGGGGTGGGGGGTTCCCCGGTGCACCGGGGAACCCGCCACTTCCGGGTGGGAACTTCCCGCCGGAAGTGGCGGGTTGCGGCTACAACCTTCGCGCCGGGCCGGGCCGCGAGACCGGGTACGGCGCCGCTCGCCGCCGCGCCGCCGCTGCGGGTCAGTGACCGGCGGCGCCGAGCGCGGCCATCTCCTCGCCGAGCAGGTCGGCGCTGCAGGCCGTCGCCGCCATCTGACCGGCCGCCAGCGCATTGACCACGGACGCCATCGGCATCGGGAAGACCGAGCGGTGGGCGAGGTCGCCCCCGGCGTACACGCCCGTCACGCTGGTGCGGCCCATGTCGTCGATCTCGACGCAGCCGGACGGCAGCAGCTCGACGCCCAGCTGGGCCGCGAAGGGCGCGGACTGGCGGTAGGTCGGCGCGAGCAGCACGCCCACGGCGTCGATCTCCGAGCCGTCCGACAGCACGACGCGCGCGCCGTCACCCCGGCGCTCGAACCGCTCGACCTTCGCCTCGACGACGGCGGCGCCGAGGGCCGCGAAGATCGTGCGGGCCTCGGGGGCCACCTCGGCGCCGTTCGCGAGCACGGTGATCTCGCCCGCGATGCCGCGCATGAGGCCCACGGCGTGGCTCATCTGCTGGGCCGCGCCGAGCACCACCACGTGGCCGTCGGCGAACTCGTGGCCGTGGCAGAAGGGGCACTGCGCGGCCACGGTGCCCCACAGGTCGGCGAGCCCGGGCACGTCGGGGAGCTCGTCGGTGAGGCCGGTGGCCAGCACGACGCGCTTGGCGCGCACGGTGCTCCCGTCGTCGAGCGTCGCGGTGAACCCGCCGACGACGTCGCCCTCGATGGTCCGGACGGTCGCCTCGCGGACGACGACGTCGTACGCGTCGAGCTGGGCGCGGGCCTGCGCGCGGAACTCGGCCGGCGGCCGGCCGTCGTGGGTCGCGACGTTGTGCATGTGGTCGACCTGGGCGTTCCGGTAGGTGCCGGAGTCGACCAGGGTGGTGCTGCGGTGGATGCGGCCCAGGGTGAGGGCCGCCTGGAGGCCGGCGGGGCCGCCGCCGACGACGAGCGCGTTACGGATCTCGGACATGGTGCTCCTTCTCGGGTCAGGACTTGTGCAGGTCACCAGCGTGTGACTTCATGTGAACATGAAGTCAAGCCCGTGGAGCATCGGAGATGTGGCACGCCGTTTCGACATCGGTACCCACGTGCTGCGGTTCTGGGAGGACGAGGGCCTGCTGGTTCCCGAGCGGGACGGTGCGGGCCGTCGCCGGTACGGCGAGGCCGAGGTCGTGCGGGTGGCCGCCATCGTGCGGAACAAGGCGGCGGGGATGACGCTGGAGCAGATCCGGATCCTGCTCGACAGCGAGGCCGAGGGCCGCCAGGCCGTGCTGCAGGCGCACCTCGACGACATCGCCGAGCGCATGCGGTCGATGGAGCTGTGGCGCGCCATGACGGAGCACGCGCTGCGCTGCCGGGCGCACGACGTGACGAACTGCCCCCGCTACAAGGCGTTCCTCGCCGACCTGCTCGACGACAGCCGGCCGCGCCCCGCGCTGCCGCCCGAGCCCACGGCGGAGGAGATGGCCGCGCTGGGCCACCCGCCCGCGAGCTGACACCGGAGCCGCGGGACCGCCGTACCCCCCCGAGACGACCGCGGACGTCATGCGGACCGGAGGCCGGGGGCCACCGGACGCATGACGTCCGCGGGGTGCTGCAGTGCAGCGGGGGTGGGCAGGTCGTGCCGGTGGTGCGGGCGGTACGGCGCCTACTGGCCGGTGGTCTCGCCCGTCACCGTGTCGCCGCGCAGGCCGAGGCCGTCGGCGGCGGAGCCCACGGACCGCTTGATGAGCGCGTCGAGGTCGAGGCCGGTGGTCGTCCGCAGCATGTTGAGCGTCTCGACCATGTTGGAGGTGACCTGCTTGGGCAGGGCGCCGGCACCGTCGGTCGACACGACGGTGAGCTGGTCGATCGCGCCGATCGGGGCGGCGACCTCCTTGGCGATCTGCGGCAGCACCTCGATGAGCATCTGCAGCACCGCGGCGTCGTTGTAGTGCGCGAACGCCTCGGCGCGCTTGTCCATCGCCTCGGCCTCGGCCTGCCCGACGGCCAGCACCGCGGCCGCCTGGGCCTCGCCCTCGGCGCGGACGGCCTCGGCCTCCGCCGTACGACGGGAGCGCTCGGCCGCACCGCGCCGCTCGCCCTCGATGGCACCGGCCTCCGCGAGCGCGGCACGCCGGGCCTTCTCGGCCTCACCGGAGAGCCGGACCTCCTGCGCCTTGGCCTCGGCGGCCGCGATGGTCGACGCCTTGCGGGCGTCGGCGGCGGCGATCTCGGCGGAGCGGCGGGCCTCGGCGTCCTGCTCGACGCGGTAGCGCTCGGCGTCGGCCGGCTTGCGCACCTTGGTCTCGAGCTCGCGCTCGGTGAGGGCGGCCTGCCGGACGGCGACCTTCTCCTGCTCGAGCAGGATGGCCTGGTCCTGGTCGGCCTGCGCGAGCGGGCCGGCGGCCGCGGCGCGGGCCTGCGCGGCGTCCGTCTCGATCTTGATCTCGGCCTGGCGCAGCGCGAGGGCACGCTGCGAGACCGCGATCTCCTCCTCGGCGGCGATACGCGCCTGCTCGGCGGCTCGGCGGGCGTTCGCCTCGGCGATCGAGGCCTCCTGGCCGATGCGCGCGGCCTCGGGGCGACCGAGGTCCGCCAGGTAGGAGCCGTCGTCGGTCACGTCCTGGATCTGGAACGTGTCGAGGATGAGCCCCTGGCCGGTCAGGGAGTTCTCCGACTCGTCGGCCACGCGCTGCGCGAAGGCCGCGCGGTCGCGGATGATCTGCTCGACGGTCAGGCCGCCGACGATGGAGCGCAGCGCGCCGGCGAGCACCTCCTGGGTGAAGGGCTCGATGTCGCCCTGCTGCGACAGGAACCGCTGGGCCGCCAGCCGGATCTGGTCGGCGTTGCCGCCCACCTTGACGATGGCCACGCCCTCGACGTTGAGCTTGATGCCCTGCCCGGAGACCGCGCCACGGATCTGCACCGAGATGCGCCGCGACGACAGGTCGAGGTTGCCGAGCTTCTGCACGAACGGGATGACGAAGACGCCGCCGCCCATGACCACCTTCTGGCCGGACAGGTCGGTCGTGAGCTCCCCGGTCTCCGGGTTGATCACCGCCTTGCCCTTGCGGCCGGTGACGATGAACGCCTCGTTGGGGCCGGCGACCTTGTAGCGGCTGGTGATGAGCAGCACCAGCAGCACGAGCAGGACGACGAAGCCGATGATCGGGGCCAGGACCGGGTCCATGGTGATGGGCCTTTCGGTGGTGGGCGAGCGGTCACGCGGGGGAGCGGTGGTGCGGGCGGTGCGGGTCGTGCCGGGGGTTCAGGAGAGCTCGTCGTACGTCGCGGCGACGGTGACGGCGGTCGGCGACAGCACGCCGGTGACGTGCACCGCGGTGCCCGCGGGCAGGGCGCGTTCGGCCTGGGCGTTGTAGCGCAGCACGTGGCCGCCGCGGCGGACGGTGATCGCGCCGTACCCGCCCTCGGGGATGGCCGTCACGACGGTGGCGTCCCAGCCGACGGCGTCGCGGGCGCCGGGCGTCGCGTCGGTGCCGCCGGTCTTCACGAGCCGGGTGAGCCACGCGGCGAACCACCCGACGACGAGACCCGCGGCCACCCCGACGAGCGAGGAGGGGAGCTGGCCGAGGCCGGCGGCCTGCGCGATCGCGCCGCCGAAGCCGAGCGCGGAGACGAAGCCACCGAGGGCGGCGGTGGAGAACCAGTCGCCGGCGAGAGCCTCGATGTCGAACAGGTCGCCGAGGACGAGCGAGACCAGGAGGACGACGGCGCCGCACAGCCCGATCACCAGGAACGGCGTCACGGGCGCCTCCTCCAGGTGTCGCGGGCACAGGCTCGATGGGCGGGGCCGCCCCCACCCTCTCACGGCGCGGACCACCGCGCCGCCGATCTCCCGCGTGCGGGGGAAAACCCGTTGGCCGTCCGGCGCCCGGGGCGTAGCCTGGCGAGCACCATGGAGCTCTGACGACGCCCGCGATCGCGCTGCGGCCCCGCCCGCGCGGTCCCTCCCCACCCCGGACGGACGCGTCGTCATGCCTGCCCACTCCTCTTCTTCCTCCGCCGCCGATCTTGCCGGCCTCCCGGACCTCGCCGATCTCACCGCCCCGCTCGCGCCCGTCGTCGCGCACGGCGTCGTGCGCTCCTACCCGGGCCGCGCCGGCGGGCCCGTCCTCGACGGCGTGGACGTCGTGGCCGCGCCCGGCACCCGGCTGGGGCTCATCGGCGAGAACGGCTCCGGCAAGTCGACGCTGCTGCGCGTGCTCGCCGGCCTCGACCGGCCGGACGCCGGCACGGTCCGCGTGCCCGCCGACGTCGTCCACCTCGCCCAGGAGCCCGACCCCCGGGCCGGCTCCGGGGCCGGCACCGTCGGCGACCTGCTCGACGACGCCCTGCGCCCGCTGCACGCGGCGGTCCGGCTCCTCGAGCGGCTCGCGGCCGACCTGGGCGCCGACCTCCCCGCGGGTACGGCGGACGAGGTCGGGGCGGCGTACGACGCCGTGCTGGCCTGGGCGACCCACCACGACGCCTGGGACGCCGAGCGCCGCGTCGAGCTGACCGCCGCCACCCTCGGCGTCGCCGACCTCGACCGCGCCCGCCCCGTCGCGACGCTCTCGGGCGGCCAGCGCACGCGCCTGACGCTGGCCGCCGCGCTCGTGCGCCGCCCCGCCTGCCTGCTGCTCGACGAGCCGACCAACCACCTCGACGCCGAGGCGCTGGAGCTCCTCGAGACGTCGCTGGTCGCGCTGCCGGGCGTGGTCGTCGCGGCCAGCCACGACCGCACCTTCCTCGACCGCGTCTGCACCGACCTGCTCGACCTCGACGCGGGCGTGCTCGGCACCGACGGCCGGGGCGGGCAGCGGTTCGGCGGCGGGTTCGGCGACTACCTGGCCCACCAGGCGGCCGTGCGCCGCCGCTGGGAGGAGACCTGGCAGCGGCAGCAGGACGAGATCGCCGACCTGCGCGCCCGCACCCGCGTCGACCTCGGCAGCATCGCGCCGGGTCGCGGACCCACCGACAACGACAAGTTCATCCACGCCTTCAAGGGGGCGAAGGTCGAGCGCACCCGGGCCCGGCGCGTCCACGACGCCGAGCGCCGGCTCGAGGTCGCCGAGCGCGAGGCGCTCCCGAAGCCGCCGCGGCCGCTGCGGTTCGCCGTACCCCTCACGGGGGGCGCGCCCGACGGCGGCGCCGGGGCGGGTACGCCGGGCAGCGGCGCCGCGGTCGCCGTGCGGGACCTGCGGGTCGACGGGGAAGAGCCTGGCCGCCCCCGCCTCGTCCTCGACCGGCTCGACGTCGTCGCCGGAGAGCACCTGCTCGTCACCGGCCCGAACGGGTCGGGCAAGACGACGCTGCTCGACGTGCTGGCCGGCCGGCTGACCCCGGACGCGGGCCGGGTCGACGTCCAGGCCCGCCGCGTGCGGCTCGTCGCGCAGGACCCCGACGTCGGGGCGCCGGAGCGCACCACGCGGGCGGCGTACCGCGACCTCGTCGGCGCCGCGACGGCCGAGCGGGTGCCCCTGCGCTCGCTGGGGCTGCTGCACCCCCGCGACCTCGGCACTCCGGTCGGCGCCCTCAGCGTGGGCCAGCGGCGCCGGCTGACCCTGGCGGTCGCGGTGGCCGCCGCCCCCGACCTGCTGCTCCTCGACGAGCCGACGAACCACCTCTCGCTGCGGCTCGCCGGGGAGCTGGAGGAGGCGGTCGGCGTCGCCCCGGGGACCGTCGTCGTCACCTCGCACGACCGGTGGCTGCGCGCCCGGTGGTCCGGGCGGCAGGTGGCGCTCGCCGCGCCGTACCCGGCCACCGGGGCGGGGCGCTGAGGTCGACACCCTCCCGTCACGCGGGCGTGGCAGGCTGGGAGCCATGTCGACCGCGCACCCCCAGGGCACCCCCGGACCGCCCACGACGGTCATCCTCTTCGGCGCCACCGGCGACCTGTCGCGCCGCAAGCTGCTGCCCGGCCTGCTGCACCTGCGGCGCACCGGCCTGCTGCCCCACGTGCAGATCGTGGGCACGTCGCTGGACCCCCACACCCGCGAGACGTTCGTGGAGTTCGCGCACGACGCGATCCGCGAGTTCGCCTCCGACGTCACCGAGGGGGAGTGGGACGACTTCGCCAAGCGGCTCTACTGGGCCCCGGGGGGTACGGCGGACTCGCTGCGGGCCGCGGTCGCGGAGGCCGAGTCGGAGTGCGTCGAGCCGCAGCACCGGCTGCACTACCTGTCGGTGCCGCCCAAGGCGGCGATGGCGGTCATCCACACCCTCGCCGAGGCGCAGCTGGTGGAGCGCTCGCGCGTGGTGATGGAGAAGCCGTTCGGCGTCGACCTCGAGAGCGCGAAGGCCCTCAACGCCGCGGTGCACGAGGTGTTCGAGGAGTCGCAGGTCTTCCGCATCGACCACTTCCTCGGCAAGGAGGCGGCGCTCAACATCCTGGCGTTCCGCTTCGCCAACGGCCTCTTCGAGCCGGTGTGGAACCGCAACATGATCGACCACGTGCAGATCGACGTGCCCGAGCGGCTCGGTCTGGAGCAGCGGGCGTCGTTCTACGAGGCCACCGGCGCCTACCGCGACATGGTCGTGACCCACCTCTTCCAGGTGCTCGCCTTCACCGCGATGGAGGCGCCGACCGCGCTCGACCCGCAGTCGATCACGGAGGAGAAGGGCAAGGTCTTCCGCTCGATGCTGCCCATCCACCCCGAGGACGTGGTGCGGGGGCAGTACCTGGGCTACCGCGACGAGCCCGGCGTCGACCCCGAGTCGGAGACCGAGACGTTCATCGCGCTGCGCTGCTACGTCGACAACTGGCGGTGGGCCGGCGTGCCGTTCTACCTGCGCACCGGCAAGAAGCTCGCCGAGGGCCAGCGGATCATCTCGGTCGCGTTCAAGGAGCCGCCCAAGTCGATGTTCCCCGAGGGCTCGGGCATCGGGCAGCACGGCCCCGACCACCTGACCTTCGACCTCGCCGACCAGGCCAAGGTCAGCCTGTCGTTCTACGGCAAGCGGCCCGGCCCGGGGTTCCGCCTCGACAAGGTGTCGATGCAGTTCTCGGTCGAGGACACGAACTGGGCGGGCTCGGTGCTCGAGGCCTACGAGCGGCTCATCCTCGAGGCGACGAAGGGCAACCACACGCTCTTCACCACCGCCGAGGGCGTCGAGCGGCTCTGGGAGATCTCGCAGCCCCTCATCGACTCCCCGCCGCCGGTGCGGCCCTACGAGCCGGGCACGTGGGGGCCGAACCAGATCCACCAGCTCATCGCCCCGCGCGCCTGGCGCCTGCCGTTCGAGCGCAAGTGGCGGGAGAAGCACGCCGAGCACGACGCGGACTGACGCGCCGGCGGCAGTCCGGTCAGGGCATGCGCAGGACGCCGAGCCCCTTGTAGAGGTCGACGCGCTCGAGCGTGCTGCCCGGCGCGGAGGCCTGCCAGCGCTCGCCGGTGACGCGCTCGTCGTCGCGGTCGTAGTCGTCCATCAGCACGATCGCGCCGGGCGCGAGGCGGTCGCGCAGCACGGGGAACGCCGGGTAGCGGGCCTCGCGACCGCCGGAGCCGGGCGGGCCGTCGACGATGAGCAGGTCGATGGGGGGCAGGTCGCCGAGGGCGTCCACGTCGTACCACTGCGGCTCGTGCTCGGGCACCGGCGAGGGGGCCAGCGGGGCGATGCGCACCTCGGCCACGTCGTCGACGCCGTTCTCCGACAGCGTGCGGCGGGTCTGCTCGCCGTAGAACGCCTCGTGGTCGATCGAGATGATGCGGGTCGGCAGGCCGTACTGCTGCACGGTCAGGGCCATGAGCAGCGTCGAGGAGCCCGAACCGCACTCGACGACGACCGCCGGGCGCTCCTCGCGCAGCAGGTGGACGAGGAAGAGCAGCAGGTCGGGCGAGGCCGCGAAGCCGCTGAGGCCGGGCAGCGGGCGCTCGATGCGCACCGCGGCGAACAGCTGGAGCAGCGCCTGGGTCTGGCGCACGTCGCCGATCGACTCGACGAGCAGGAGGCGCTCGATCTCGTTGCGCAGGCCGTCGCGGTTGCGGTCGGAGACCGTCGTCGTCGTGCGGGTGGCCTCGGCGATCTCGCCCGCGACGTGGCCGGCGAGCCGGTCGGTGCTGCGCTCGACGGTGCGGTGCAGGCCGTCGGTGCGGGTGCGGACCAGCTCGGCGAGCTCGGCGGTGCGGGCCGCCTCGAGCTCGTCGGAGCGGGCGTGCTGGGCGTGGAGCAGCCGGCTGGTGCCGATGGCGGCCAGCCCCGCCAGGGTGGCGGCCAGCAGGACGAGACCGGCGAGGAGGCCGAGCACCCAGGCGCCGTCGAGGTCGACGAGCAGGCCCGCGAGCACCGGCAGGCCGACGAGCGCCACGAGCGCGACCAGGCCGAGGAGGGGGCGCGTGGGCCCGGACGACGGCAGCACCTGCCGCAGGACGGAGCGCGACGTACTCATGCGGGAACCTCCCGGTCGGGGTGCGCGCGGGAGGTTCGCGCACCGGTCCGGGCCCGAGGCTATCCAGGTGCGGCCTCGCAGGCGGGCAGCGACCCTCGGGCCGACCCTCAGGCCAGGCCGCGGATCGGGCGTGCGGGCGGGCGGCGGCCGGCGATGCTCCACGCCATGTCGACGACCTGCCGGGTCTCGGGCACCTCGTGGACGCGGTAGATCCGGGCGCCCGCCTGCGCGCAGATGGCGGTGGCCGCCAGGGTGCCGAGCAGCCGCTCGCCGACGGGGCGGTCGAGGGTCTCGCCGACGAAGTCCTTGTTGCTGAGGCTCACCAGCACGGGCCAGCCGGTGGCGACCATCTCGCCGAGGCGCCGGGTGACCTCGAGGGAGTGGAAGGTGTTCTTGCCGAAGTCGTGGGCGGGGTCGATGACGATGGACTCGCGGGCCACGCCGGCGGCGAGCGCGCGCTCGGCGTACGCCGTGGTGTCGGCGATCGCGGCGGCGACCACGTCGTCGTACGCGACACGGAACGGGCGCGTGCGCGGCGTGATGCCGCCGGTGTGGGTGCAGATGATCGCGGCGCCGTGCTCGGCGGCGGCGTCGACGAGCTCCGGGTCGGCCCCGCCCCACGCGTCGTTGAGCACGTCGGCGCCCTCGGCGCACACGGCACGTCCGACCGAGGCGCGCCAGGTGTCGACGGAGATGACGAGGTCGGGGTACGCCGAGCGCACCCGCGCGACGAACGACACGACGCGGCGGCGCTCCTCCGTCTCGTCGACCTCGACGCCCGGGGCGGCCTTGATGCCGCCGATGTCGACGATCTCCGCACCCTCGTCCACGACCTGCGCGACGCGGTCGAACGCCCGGTCCTCCGCCCACGTGGCGCCGCGGTCGTAGAAGGAGTCGGGCGTGCGGTTGACGATCGCCATGACGAGGGTGGCGTCGTCGGCGAAGGAGTGGCGGCCCAGGCGCAGCGTCACGGGCGGGCCCCCGGGGTCGGGTCCACGACCGAGGAGTACGGCGGGCGCTCGCCCACCGTGACCGCCCGCAGCGTGGCGTGGGCCCCGCCGTCGGACTGGTCGAACTGACGCAGGGCGACGGTGTCGACGCCGCCGACGGGGGCGACGCGCCGGGCGGCGGCGGCGAGGATCTGGGTGGCCATCGCGCCGAGGTCCGCGAGCGCCTGGTGGCGGTGCGAGCGACGGCCGAGGTCGACCTGCGCGATCGCGTCGAGGCCGCGGGCCCGGAGCGTGTCGACGAGGGCGGCGAGCTCGACGGCGTACCCCGTCGGCACCGACAGCGACCCGAACAGCTCGCGACGCACCGCCCACTCACCGGCGAGGGGCTGCACGAGGCCGGCCAGCTCGGGGAACGCCAGCGCGATGAGGGGCCGGGCGACGAGCTCGGTGACGCGGCCCCCGTCGTACGGGCCGCCGCCCTCCACGTCGAGCGGGCGCGCGTAGAACCCCTTGACCAGCGCGACCGTCGGGTCCGTCAGCAGCGGCCCCAGCAGGCCGGGCACGAAGTGGGTGTCCCACGCGCGCAGGTCGGCGTCCATGAAGACCAGCACGTCGCCGCGGGTGACGAAGAGCGACTTCCACATCGCCTCGCCCTTCCCGGGCGCCCAGCCGAGGTCGGGGCGGATGTCGGCGGCGCGGTGCACCACGGCGCCCGCGTCGGCGGCCACCGCGGCCGTGTCGTCGCTCGAGTCGGAGTCGATGACCACCACCTCGTCGAGCAGGGAGACGGTCTCGACGAGCCGCTCGCGCACGCGGCTGACGACGTCGCCGACGGTGGCGGCCTCGTTGCGGGCCGGTACGACGAGGCTCACCGTCGCGCCTGACGCGCGGCGGGCCTCGAGGAGGGCGTCGAGCGTCCACGCGTCCCAGCGGTGGGTGCGCCGACGCGACCACGCGGCGGTGGCGTCCTCGGGCAGCGCGGTCACGCCCGTCAGCCTAGACAGGGGCGGGTGGGTACCGGTGGTCTCTGCGAGTTCGTCCGCGCCGGGGCCCGAGGCGCCGTAGGGTTCGCAAGGTCTGCCCCTCCTGCCGATCGGACCCCGTGACCACTCCGCCCGCCCCGTCCCGCCGCGCCGTCCTCCGCGCGACCGCCTGGACGGCCCCCGCCGTCGTCGTCGTCAACGCGGCGCCCGCCTTCGCGGCCTCGGTCGCCGGCGACGTCACCGCGATCTTCACGCCGACCCGCCAGATCGACGGTGTGCTGCTCTCCGGACTGGTGACGAACAGCGCGTCGAGCGACCTGCTCGTCACCGCCTCGTTCGACGTCGCCGTCGACCCGGCCAGCCCCGACACGGTCCTCAACGGCTCGTACAACGACCTGAACGGTTGGACGCTGACCTACTTCAACTGGGTCGACGGCACCGGCCAGAAGGCGGCGCGGTGGGCCGGGAGCCGGGTCATCGCCGCCGGTGCGGGGGCGCCCCTGCCGGACATCACGATGCATCTCGCGTCGTCGGCGTTCGGCACCAGCACCCTGACGCTCACGGCGCCCGCCCCGGCCGTCGTGACCAACCCCCCGGCCGTCCCGTTCGGGCCCTCCGGCGTGCAGGCCCGCCGCGCCGCGCCGCAGCCCTCCCCGACGTGGGGGACCGGGGCGTCGCAGGGCTGAGCCGCCGGGGGCGGGCGGCGGCGACGTCGACCGCTCCCTGGCTAGCCTGGCCGCATGTCCACGCCCGTGCGCCGGCCCGACGCGGCCGAGCCCGTGCGCGACGCCGCCGTCCTGGTGGGCGGGTTCGTCGCGCTGCTGTGGCTGCTCGAGATCGTCGACACCGTGCTCGGCAACCGTCTCGACGCCTACGGGGTGCAGCCCCGCAGCGACGAAGGGCTCGTGGGCGTCGCGACAGCGCCGCTGCTGCACCTCGGCTTCGGGCACCTGGTCTCCAACACCCTGCCGCTGCTCGTGCTCGGCTTCGTGATCGCCCTGTCCGGCATCGGCCGCGCCCTCGCCGTCGCGGCGATCGTCTGGGTCGTGGGCGGTCTCGGCACCTGGCTCGTCGCACCGGCGGCGACCAACCACATCGGCGCCTCGGTGCTCGTCTTCGGCTTCATCACCTACTTGGTGGCGCGCGGCTTCTTCAGCCGCAGCCCCGGGCAGGTGGCCATCGGCGTCGTCGTGCTCCTCGTGTACGGCGGCGCGCTGTGGGGCGTGCTGCCCGGCCAGCCCGGCATCTCGTGGCAGGGCCATCTCTTCGGTGCGCTCGGTGGCGTGGTCGCCGCAGCGCTGCTGGCTCCTCGACGTACCGCCCGTGCTCCTCGACGTACCCCGGAGGTCCGATGACCAAGTTCACCGTCACCCACGAGGCGACCGAGGTGCTGCCGGTCGAGCGGCAGCGCATCTGGGACGTGCTCACCGACCCCCACCAGCTCGCGTCGCTGACGCCGATGCTGACGGGCATCGAGCCGCACGGCGAGGCGGGGGAGCACTGGCGCTGGAAGATGACGAAGGTGCCCGCCCTGAGCCTCGCCGTCGCGCCGGAGTTCACGGAGCGCATGACGTTCACCGAGCTGGAGCGCATCGAGTTCCGCCACGATCCGCCGGCCGGGGCGAAGGAGGACGCGGGCGCGGAGGGCTGGTACTCCCTCGAGGACGCCTCCACCGCCGACGGCCCCGCCACCCACCTCGCCATCAGCCTCGCCATCACGGTCGACCTGCCGCTGCCGCGCGTGTCCGCGCCCGCCGTGAAGGCCGCGATGAAGGGCGTCGTGGGGACCATGGGCAACGGGTTCGCCGGCAACCTCGAGAAGCACCTCGGGATCCGCTGAGGCCGCGGCAACCCCCTCGAGCCCCCGGTACGACGAACGCGGCGCCGACGGTGAGCTCACCGTCGGCGCCGCGTGGCGTCGTACCGATCCCGCCCGGGGGCGGGGCCCCGGTCAGTCGGGGATGTAGTCGAACGTGTCGGGATTCGGGCCGGTGCGGCCCTCCTCGCCCTTGTCGAGGCCCGTGATGCGGTCCACCTCGTCGGAGGTGAGGGAGAAGTCGAACAGGTCGAAGTTCTCCTTCACGCGCTCGGGCGTGACCGACTTCGGGAAGATGATGTCGCCGCGCTCGACGTGCCAGCGGAGGGTGACCTGGGCGGGGGTCTTGCCGTACTTCTCGGCGAGCTCGACGAGCACCGGGTCGTCGAGGACGGCGCCCTGGGCGATCGGGGACCAGGCCTCGACGGCGATGCCGAGGTCGAGGCTGGCCGCGCGGGCCGCCTCGTTGGTCAGGTAGGGGTGCACCTCGATCTGGTTGACCGCGGGCACGACGCCGGTCTCGTCGGTGATGCGCTTCAGGTGCTCGGGCTGGAAGTTCGAGACACCGATCGCGGCGGCGCGGCCGTCGCTCGCGAGGTCGGCCAGCGCGCGCCAGGTCGAGACGTAGTCGCCGTCGTAGCGCGTCGGCAGCGGCCAGTGGATGAGGAAGAGGTCGACCGTGTCGAGGCCGAGGTCCGCGAGCGACTGGTCGAAGGAGCGCTTGGCGTCGTCGGGGCGGTGGAAGCCGTTGTTGAGCTTGGTCGTGATGAAGAGCTCGTCGCGGGGGATGCCCGAGGCCTTGATGGCCTGGCCGACCCCGCGCTCGTTGCCGTACATCTGCGCCGTGTCGATGTGGCGGTAGCCGACCTCGAACGCGGTGCTCACCGCACGCTCCGTCTCCTCCGGCGGCACCTGGTAGACGCCGAAGCCGAGCTGCGGGATGGAGGTCCCGTTGTTGAGGCTGACGGTGGGGATGTTCGTGGAAGCCATACCGAGCACAGTGCGTCCGCGGCCCAGAACATTCCCGGGCCGGGCTCGCCCGTCCCTGAAACACCGATGTCACCGTCGTGAAAAACCCGTGCCGGAAGGTGGGCGCTCCGACCCGCCGTACCGATCCGTGGAGGCCCCCGTGCCCGTCGTCCCCCGCACCCGCTCCGTGCGTCCCGCCCGCCTCGCGGCGGCCGCCGCCGCCCTGCTCGTCGCCGCCGGCGGCCTCACCGCCTGCACCTCGACGGGGGGTGGCGACGACGGGGAGGTCACCACCGTGACGGTCGGCACGCTGCGTGGGCAGCCGCACTTCTACGCGCCGTTCCTCTACGACGACCACGCGACGGGCGACATCGAGTACGAGGTCGTCACCCTCGACACGGCCCCGGCGCTCAACGACGCCCTGCTCTCGGGCACCGTCGACATGGCGGTCGGGTCCATCACCGCCACCATCGCGGGCGCCGCGCAGGGGCGCGAGGTCAAGGTCGTCGCGGCGGCCTCGGACGGCGGTAGCGGCTTCGTCGGCGACGAGTCGGTGCAGACGATGGAGGACCTGGTCGGCAAGCGGGTGGGCTACCTCGAGTCGAGCTCGCAGTACGTCGTGCTCCAGCTGATGCTCGAGGAGGCCGGCATCGACATCGAGGAGCTGGAGCTCGTCTCGCTCTCGGCGCCCGAGTTCTTCAACGCCTTCGACACCGACCAGATCGACGCGTTCCTGGCGCCCGAGATCGGGGTGTCGCTGGCGCTGGCGGCGGGCGGCCACGAGATCGCGTCGCCGTACGAGACCGAGATCGGGCGCGTCAACATCGGTCTGCTCGCCAGCCAGGAGTTCATCGACTCCCAGCCCGACGCGGTGCAGGAGGTCGTCGACACCCACGCGGCCACGACGGACTACATGCTCGCGAACCAGGACGAGTGGCTGCCCGAGATGGTCGAGGAGTACGGCGGTGACGAGGCCGTCTTCGCGACCGCTCTCGAGAACTTCTGGCTGCGCTCCGACCTCTCCCCGTCGTACGAGGAGCAGATCGGCAACCTCATCACCCAGATGGCGCGCCTCGGCATGATCAGCAGCGAGCCCGCGGTCGAGGAAGTCGTCGACACCACCTACGCGTCGCGCGACGAGCCGGAGGACGCGTGAGCGCGACCGCCTCCCTCCGGGCGCGGCGCGTGGGGCGGCGTGCGGGCCACGCCGCCCTCGGCGTCGGCTTCATCGCCCTGCTGCTCCTGCTGTGGGACCTCGGGGTGCGCGGCGAGTGGGTGCTGCTCTTCGACATCAAGATGGGCTTCCTGCCGCCGCCGGTGGAGGTCGCGAGGCTGATGTGGGACTTCGCCTTCGGCGGGGTGTACGACGACGCCTACTCCGGCACGCTGTGGAGCCACCTCGGCGCCAGCGCGTTCCGGGTGCTGGCCGGGTTCGCCCTCGCAGCCGCCCTCGCCATCCCGATCGGCGTGCTGATGGGGCGCTCGGAGCTCGTGCGGGCCACGCTCGACCCGGCGGTCAACCTGTTCCGGCCGATCCCGGCCACGGCGTGGGTGCCGCTGGTGCTGCTCATCATCGGGTTCGGCAGCCAGGCGACGATCTTCCTCATCGTGCTGTCGGCGTTCTTCCCGATCCTGCTCAACACGATCACCGCGACACGGGAGGTGTCGCCGCGGCTCGTCGAGGCGGCGCGGATGCTCGGCACGACGCGGCTCGGGGTGCTGCTGAAGGTGGTCGTGCCCGCCGCGACGCCCGGCATCGTGTCGGGCCTGCGGATCGGGCTGGGGCTCGGCTGGGTGATCCTCGTCCTCGGGGAGGCCAACGGCATCGACACGGGCCTCGGCTCGATGATCATGATCGCCCGCGAGCAGGTGCGCACCGACCGGGTGGTGGTCGGGATGATCGTCATCGGCATCGCCGGCTACCTCTCCGACCGCGTGCTCGTGCTCGGCCTCAAGGGACTGTTCGGACGACGCCCGCTGGTGCGGGCATGAGGGGGGACCAGGCCGTGACGGCAGGTACGACGACGCGCGCCGCCGCCGCGGGGGCGGCCGGGACCACCCGCCGTACCCGGGAGCCCGACGAGGGCGGCCGGATCGTGCTGCGGGGCGTCGGCAAGCAGTACGCGACCCGGCGCGGGCCCGTCGACGCCGTCGCGGGGGTCGACCTCGAGGTGACGCCCGGCGAGTTCGTCGCGGTCGTCGGCGCCAGCGGCTGCGGCAAGTCGACGGTGCTGCGGATCCTCGCCGGGTTCGAGCAGCACACGAGCGGCGTGGTGGAGGTCGGCGGCGGGCCCGTGCGGGGGCCGGGGCCGGACCGCGGCGTGGTGTTCCAGGACTACGGGCTCTTCCCCTGGCTGACGGTCGCGGAGAACGTGCGCTGGGGGCCGCGGCAGCAGCGCGTGTCACGCGCCCGGGCGCGGGCGCGGGCCGCGGAGTACATCGAGGTGGTGGGCCTGACGCGGTTCGCCGACCGCTACCCCGGCGAGCTGTCCGGCGGCATGCAGCAGCGCGTCGCCATCGCCCGCGTCCTGGCCAACGACCCGGCCGTGCTGCTGATGGACGAGCCGTTCGGCGCGCTCGACGCCCTCACCCGCACGACCATGCAGCACGAGCTCGGGCGCCTGCGCGCCGCCTCCGGCGCGACCGTGCTGTTCGTGACGCACTCGATCGAGGAGGCCGTGTACCTCGCCGACCGCGTCGTCGTCATGGCCGGCGGCGCCTCCCACGGGGTCCCGGGCCACATCGCGGAGGTCGTGCCCGTCGAGCTCGGCCCCGAGCGCGACGTCAACGCGCCCGACTTCAACGCCGTGGAGAAGCGCATCGCCGCGCTGGTGCACGGGGGCTGAGGGGCGGCCGTCACCTGGGCGTGTGGTTTCGAGGGGTGCTGGCGCACCCGCCTCGACCACCGGGTGCTCGCGCTAGCGGTCCGGTGGTCGAGGTGCTCGCGCTGTGCCGGTGGTTGAGGTGGCCGCGCTGGCGGCCCTCGAAACCACTGTCGCTCTCCACGCGTGGTTTCGAGGGGTGCTGGCGCGGCCACCTCAACCACCGGGGGTGGGCTACCCACCTCAACCACCGGGAGTGGGCTACCCACCTCGACCACCGGCGGTGCTAGCGCACCCGCCTCGACCACCGAGGTGACCCCGGAGCGGGCGGTCAGGGCAGGGCGGAGTCCTGGAACGCGCGCTCGGACCGGCTGGTCTCGCGCCCGTCCACGGCGACGACGCGGTTGAGGACCGTGAACGTCCCGGCGGACACCGTGGTGTCCTCGCCCGCGATGCACTCGCCGGGGATCGTGACCGCCACGACGTCGTGGACCCGCGACCAGGCCACAGCGCCGTCGACGTCGCACTGGCCCACCGACCACGGCTCGCTCGGGTCGTGCACGTTCGTCGACCGCACCCGGAACCCGGTGCCGGTCCGGTCGGGATCCAGGGAGACCAGGGTGTCGCCGTAGCTCGCGGCAATGAGCTGCTGCCCCACGTCGAGCGTGAGGCGCTGGCCGCTGCGCGTCGTACGGCGGGCGTAGGCGAACACCTGCTCCACCGCCACCTCGACGAGCACGTCGTCGCCCTGCGCCCGGGCGCGGACCCAGGCGATGTCCGACGCGGTCGGCGGCGCGGCCGGCGCGAACGACGGACCGTACGAGCTCGGGTACCGCTCGACGTCCCCTCGGGGATCGTCGATCTGGACCGGCAGACCGGCCGGCGCCGCGTGCGCCGTACCCGGCACCGTCGACAGCACCGCCACCACGGTGGCCACGACGACCCCTCTGAGACCCCGCACGCCCGAACCCCCCGCTCGACGACCGTTCCTGCCGAGAACGTAGTGGACGCCGCCGGGACGCTCTCAGGTTTCCGCAGGACCGGCGGTCGCCTGTGTGGTTCGCGTCACGTTCGAACCCGCCGGCGGCTAGGGTCCGATCGCATGGTGGGGGACCAGGTGGGGCAGCGCTGTCCGTCGTGCGGTGCGGAGCTGGCGGAGGGCTTCTCGCCCGGGCCGAAGGGGCGGGTGGGCGCGCGCTGCGGTCGCTGCCAGGCGCTGGAGCGCCACCGCTTCCTGGCGCTGCTGCTGCGGGCCCTCGGCCCGTTCGTCGCTGACGCCGAGCTGGTGCTCGACGAGGCCCCGAGCCGCCACACGACGCGGGTGCTCGCCGACCTGGGCGCGCGGCGCGTGGTGGGGATGGACTTCGACCCGGCCGCCGACGGGCGCGACGTGACCGTGCAGGGGAGCCTCACGCAGGTGCCGCTCGCCACCGGGTCGGTGGACCTGCTGATCTGCTACCACGTGCTGGAGCACGTGCCAAACGACGCGGCCGCGATGGCGGAGATCCGCCGGGTGCTCGCCGACGACGGGATCGGTCTCGTGCAGGTGCCGCTGCCGCCCGACGACGTGCCGACCGACGAGGACCCCGACGCCGACGCCGAGACGCGCATCGCCCGGTTCGGCCAGGCCGACCACGTGCGGCTCTATGGCTGGGACGTGGAGGACCGCCTGCGGGCCGCCGGTCTCGACGTGGTGCTGCTGCGGTGCTCCGACCTCGTGCCGGCCGCGACCCGCGAGCGGCACGGGCTGGTGGCCGACGAGGTCACGTGGCTCGTGCGCCCGGCGCCCGGTGCGCAGGGTCGGCTCCTGCGGGTGGGCGACCTCGGGATCACGCGGCTCGACCTGCTCGGTCGCGCCGACCTGGCCGAGCCCGCCCATGTCCGGGCCGCGCGGGAGCGCGCGCTGCACCAGCGCGTCGCGGGCGCCGAGGCCGCCACCGAGCGGTGGCGCACCGAGGCCGGGTCGGAGCGGTCGGGGCGGGAGGCGGAACGGGTACGACGGGAGGCCGCGGAGGCCGAGACCCGCGCGTGGCGCGCCCGGGCCGAGCGGGCCGAGCGCTCGCTCGACCGGTTACGCAGCAGGCTGCCGGTGCGCGCCGCCGTACGGGTGCGACGTGCCGCGCGGTCGGTGGCGGGGAGGCTCGGGGGGCAGTCCTAGGACTCGCGGCTCGGAAGCGTCGCGCGGCCGTGGGGCGAGGCTCAGCCGCGGCCGCTCGCGTACGCGTCGATCTCGCCCAGCACCCGGGCCTTCGTCCCCTCGTCGGCGAAGGACGCACGGACGGCGGCGCGGGCGAGCTCGGCGGTGCCGGCCTCGTCGAGCCCCAGGATCTCGGCGGCGATCCCGTACTCGCGGTTGAGCGTCGTGCCGAACATCGGCGGGTCGTCGGAGTTGATGGTGACCGTGACCCCCGCGTCGCGGAAGGCCCGTAGCGGGTGGAGGTCGAGGGAGGGGACGGCCCGGGTCGCCACGTTCGACGACGGGCACACCTCGAGCGGGACGCCCGTGGCGGCCAGGTGCGCCAGCAGCGCGGGGTCCTGGGCCGAGGAGGTGCCGTGCCCGATGCGCTCGGCGCCCAGCAGCCGCAGCGCGTCCCACACGGTCTCGGGCCCGGTGGTCTCGCCGGCGTGGGGGACGCTGTGCAGGCCCGCCGCGCGGGTGGCGTCGAAGTGGGGCTGGAACTGCGGCCGGGGCACCCCGATCTCCGGGCCGCCGAGCCCGAAGGCGACGAGGGCGTCCGGGCCGTGGTCGAGGGCGAACCCGAGGGTCGCGTCCGCCGCGGGCAGGCCCGCCTCGCCGGGGATGTCGTAGATCCAGCGCAGCACCAGCCCGAAGTCCCGCTCCGCCGCGACGCGGGCGTCCTCGAGCGCCTCCGTGTAGGCCTCGATCGGCATGCCGACGCCCTCGTCGTGGGGGCGCACCGAGGTGTACGGCGTGCACGTCAGCTCGGCGTAGCGCAGGTTCTGGCCCCCCGCCATTTCGCGGGCGATCTCGTAGGTGAGGTAGCGGATGTCCTCGGGCGTGCGCACCAGCGCCACGACGGCGAGGTAGACCTCGATGAAGTGGGCGAAGTCGCGGAACTCGAAGAACTTCGCGAGCTCGGCGGCGTCGCTGGGCACGGTGCCCGGGTGGCGCTCGGCCAGCTCGGCCACGATGCGGGGCGAGGCGGAGCCGATGTGGTGGACGTGGAGCTCGGCCTTGGGCAGGCCGGCGATGAAGTCGTGCACGGAGATCCTTCCGGTGGGGCTAGCGGTCGGACGACGGGGACGGGAGCAGCGGGAACCAGGTCGTCGCCACGTCCTGGATGGCGCCGGGGTCGATCCCGCAGCGGGCCCTCAGCACGGTCTGGACGTAGGCCTCGTCGACCTCGGGCCACGACGGCTCCTCGGGCAGCGACGTCCCGCGGCGGTGCATCCCGTCGTCGGGATCGGCCGTGATCTCCCGGTCGATGCCGTCGCCGACGACGCGGAGGGAGTAGACCCCGACCGAGTCCCACACGGTGGCGAACAGCGCCTCGGTCCCGAGCCTCCTCACCAGGCGGGTGTCGACACCGCGGGGCAGCTTCATGGGCGCAGCGAGCACGACCACCGCGCTCTCCGCCGCGCCGTCGACCTGCGCCACGGTGACGCCGGACGGTCCCGCCCACGGCTCCACGGCCTGGTCGCCGACGGTCAGGACGCCGCCGAGCGCCTGCCCGAGCTCCGCCAGGGACGTCCGGCGGAGGACCGCGATGTCGTAACGAGAACCCATGGTCGAGATCGTCGCACCTGCCGCAGGCGTGGGGGGAGACACGCGGGGGTAGTGACCTCGACCGGATCGCGCGTCACGGGGACGTCGACGCGCCACGCTGAGGGGGATGAGGATGGCGAAGAAGCGCACCACCTTGCCGAAGGACTTCGGCAGGGGGGACGTGTACACGGTCGCGGAGCTCGAGGAGATCTTCGCGAAGGTCGAGGTGACCGCCGTGGGGCGTGACTACAACAAGGAGTCGGCCCTGATGAGCAACAGGCTCGACGCCGACGGGGTCCGGTGGCTGCTCGAGCGCGGTGCCGACGCGAACGCCGTCGACCGCTTCGGCAACACCGCGCTGACGCACCACGTCAGGTGGAGGAACCAGATCGGCGTCGTTGAGGTGCTCCTCGAGCACGGTGCCGACCCCGACGTCACCGGACACTCCTCGCCTCTGACCGCCGCGGCCGAGCACCTGAACACCCCGGGCCTGCACCTGCTGCTCGACCACGGCGCCGACCCCCTGCTCACCTACGGGCGCCGCGGCGACACGGCGCTCGACCGTGCGATGACACGGCTGCACGACTACCAGGCAGCGGCAGCCATCGAGGTCGCCCGGGTGCTCGTCGACCGCGGCGCGCGCGTCTCGGGCGAGACCCCGAAGTACCTCCGCCAGACGATGTCGGCCGTGCACCGGAGGATCGCGGACGGCAAGGGCGGGGAGGAGATGCTGGCCGCCCTGCACGAGCTGTTCGAACTGCTGGGCGTGGAGCCCTCGGTGCCCCCGCGTGTGCTCGAGCCGGGCGAGCCGATCACGGTGACGACCGAGGGGTGGAAGGCCCAGTTCTCGGAGCTGTGGAAGATGCTCGTGCCCGCCGGCGGCGCCGCGGACAGCGTCCAGGGGGAGGTCGTGCGGATCGCCGGCCGCGTGGGCAACGAGATCCTCGGCAACGGCGGCGGCAACTGGGACCGGGACTACGACCGGATGCTGCAGGCGTACGCCGCGCACGTGCGCACCGGCTCGCCGCTCGACGACGCCGACCTCCGCGACGCGGACGAGGCCGTGGCACGCCTCGAGGGTGGAGCCTTCGACGAGCCCGCCGTCGACGTCCTCACCGAGCTCGCCGTGACCTGGGTGCTGCGCAACCCCGACCGCGTCGACCTGCCGGAGCCGCCGTACCGACGGTGAGTCCAGCGACCGGCCCGCCGCTCAGCCCAGCACCTCCGCGACGGCGACGCTCGTCATGCCGTGTGCCGCGGCGACCGCGGCGTTCGTGACGGCGCCGGCGTGGGTCGACAGCCCGTGGGCGAGGGCGGGGTCGGCGGCGCAGGCGTCGCGCCAGCCCTGGTCGGCGACGGCGAGCGCGTAGGGCACCGTCACGTTCGTCAGGGCGTACGTCGAGGTGTGCGGCACCGCTCCAGGCATGTTCGCCACGCAGTAGAAGGTCGCGTCGTGCACGCGGTACGTCGGGTCGGCATGGGTCGTCGCGTGCGAGTCCTCGAAGCAGCCGCCCTGGTCGACCGAGATGTCGACGAGCACCGCGCCGGGCCGCATGCGGGCGACGGTGTCGTTGGAGACGAGGGTGGGGGCCTTCGCGCCCGGCACCAGCACGGCGCCGATCACCAGGTCCGCCTCGAGCACCGCCTCGGTGAGCGCCAGCGTCGAGGAGGCGACGGTCTGCACCTGCCCGCCGAACGCCCGGTCCGCCGCACGCAGCGCGGTCACGCTCTTGTCGAGCAGCAGCACCCGCGCCCCGAGGCCGAGCGCGACGCGCGCCGCGCTCATCCCGGCGACACCGGCGCCGACGACGACGACGTTGGCGGCGTACGTTCCCGGCACCCCGCCCATCAGCACGCCGCGGCCGCCCAGCACGCCGGCCCCGGCCCGCATGAGGTGGTAGGCGCCGGCCTGCGGCGCGAGGCGCCCCGCCACCTCCGACATGGGGGCCAGCAGCGGCAGCGCCCCGTCCGCGGTCTGCACCGTCTCGTAGGCCAGCGCCGTCACCTCGCGCGCGACCAGCTCCTCGGTCAGGGCCTTGTCGGCGGCGAGGTGCAGGTAGGTGAAGAGCTGCAGGCCGGGCCGCAGGCGGTGGTACTCCTCCGCCACCGGCTCCTTCACCTTCAGCACGAGGTCGGCGTCGCCCCACACGTCGTCGGCGGCGTCGACGAGCCGGGCGCCGGCCGCGGCGTACGCCTCGTCGGGCAGCGCCGACCCGAGGCCCGCCCCGGACTGCACGAGCACCTCGTGGCCGTGGGCGACGAGTTCGGTGGCTCCGGCAGGGGTGAGGGCGACGCGGTACTCGTGGTTCTTGACCTCGGTGGGGACGCCGATGCGCATGGTTGCTCCTGTGTGTCGGGGCCTCGTGGGCCCGCCCGGTACGACGCGGTGAGGGTGGCCGCGTCCGGTCGAGTGTGCTCCACGTCACGTCGCGCGTCGACCCCGGGCTCACACCGATTTCACAGCCCGCACTCACCCCGCGTGCAGGCACGCGAGGTCCACTGGATGCCATGAACGACACGCGTCCGCTCCCGCCGCACCCCGACCGCCCCCAGCCGCTCCCGCCGTACGGCGCACCCCACGCCGCGCTCCCGCCGTACGCCGCGTACCCGGCCCCCACGGCCCCGCGCCGGCGTCCGCGCGGGTGGCTCGCGGCGGTCGGCGGCGGCCTCGCGGGTGCGGCGCTC